>JBDTLH010000016.1:0-6680 GCA_039934875.1 Acidobacteriaceae bacterium
AATGCGAATCCTGGTAATCGGCACTACCGGGAGACCAGTGCCCAGCAAAGACCAGCTCTGCCCGGCGTCGGCAGTATAGAACATACCAATGTCGGTGCCTACGTAAATAGTGTTTGCATCATTCGGGTCTAGAGCGATCGCATCCGCCGGAACATCAGGAAAGACGTTGGCGGGTGCGATATTAGTCCAATGTGCTCCGAAATCGGTTGTCTTCAATACATGTGAAACTCCGAAACCCATCACTGTTATCAAGACGGTGCCGCCGGTGGGGTCTTTGGGATCGACCACAATATCGGAGACCGGAGAACCACCAGTACCGCTGCCCACGGTAACATCAGACCATTGCGGGCTGGCCGCAGTCGAGTCGCGGGTGACAAAAATATGCCCCGAAGCAGCGGTGACTGCTCCGTTTGAGTCGGCGCCTGCGCTCATGCCAACGTACACCACCTTTGACACGCTGTAGCGCTGGTTGTTCACCGAAACAGTTCCCGATGGGCCCCCGGCCGCGATGGAACGAATGTTGGTCTCTCCGCCGCAAGAAGCCGGCGCGGGCACTCCGGTGACCAGGTAATCGAACATGGGACTTGATGCGCCCAAACCGTTCCAGCTTGCGCCTCCCGCGCCGGGACCGCGCCACAACCGGCAGGTTCCCACGAATAGTAAGTCGGGGCTCTGCGGCTCCAGTTTGAATGGGGTAAAGAAATCTCCCGCGTCGCCGCCCACTTCGCTGTTGTCAATGTTCGCGGAAAGAAAATTCGGCGGAAGCCCGAATGTGCCTTGGGTGCATGCTGCTCCACTGGTGCATTGCTGAATGCTAATGTCGGTATTCTCGCTATACCAAATTTGCCCTGCTGCCACTGCGGTACCGTCCGGAGTAGTGCCCGCATTCGGATCAATTTCGCTATAGCCGCCGTCCCCTCCATTGACTGCCAGCCAGTGCATTCCTAAGGAGCCTGTGGTCGCCGAGGTTCCGGTGTGCTCCGCCCCGGCTAGCAGGACCGCCGGGTCGAATGGATTTTGCGCGAAGCTGATGAACTCAGAGATGGGCCCAAGGTTCGCGTTCAAGCTTTGGAACGGGTTCTGAGCCGAGCCGCAACCATCTCCGGGGGCGCCATTCAGCGAGCGATATACTCCACCGTCATTCGCGAAGAACATTACGTTCGGGTCCGTCGCAACCACAGACATCGCATGCTGATCGGCATGGACATGCGCGAACGGTGACAGCACGGAACCGCCATTGCAGGCCTGATAGACATTGGTCAGGTTCACCCAAGCATTCGCGGTCGTACAGTTGGCGGTATTGCCCAGATCGCAGCGATAAATATCGCGCGTTCCCACGAATACCTGCGTTCCGCTTCCCGCCGGGACTGC
Organism: Acidobacteriaceae bacterium; assembly: GCA_039934875.1. Lineage (GTDB taxonomy): Bacteria > Acidobacteriota > Terriglobia > Terriglobales > Acidobacteriaceae > JBDTLH01. The sequence goes on from JBDTLH010000016.1 coordinate 1,372, forward strand.
GGATATCCAAAGATCATAGCGCCCTTGAATCAGCTCTCTGCAAGTCGCGCCTTCGCACTCGGTAATTCCACTTCTGGTTGTCGGGGCGCCATTCACTGTGGGCAGAGTAGGATCGATGTCGGAAACCGGGCTCCAGGAAACGGGTGTTCCATTGGCTGGAAGCAGTTGGGCGTCCGTGGCTGTGGAAATTCCCTGACTCACCTCTTGCCCATCCACCGCGATAATGAACATAGTGTGCGTAACCGGCTGGATTGCAAACTGCGCACGGTAAAAGGGGCAAGTCGCGTTGGAGATGGCAGTTGGGCAGCTCGCAAGGGTCAATGAGGTGAACGGTTGCACCGCCATGCGCGTGAAGCTGGCGCCATCGGGCGACTCATAGACTCCGTGATCGCGCAGCGCCGCATAAAACTTATGGGTAAATGGATTGAAAATAACCTGGGTTGCGGAGGCTGGATTGGTCCCTCCACCCACAGGAGATCCAGAATCGGTTACGCTTGCCAGCGTCCATGTGTTCCCGGCATCGCTCGAGTAGTAAAGTCCGCGCACTGCAGCGAAGTTGCTGCTCCCGGGATAGACTACGCCCGCCGCCGAGGCGACCACGACATTAGGGCTGTCCTGCGAGAAGGCGATGGAGGTGAAGCCAATGCCGCGCAGCGGCAAAACGCGTCCATTTCCATCGCTCGCGCTGCCGATTGAGATCCAAGTCTGGCCTCCATCCGCGGAGCGCAGAATGCCTTGACCATAATAGGAATCGGACGAGCTATCGCCCTCTCCCGTTCCCGCCAGAACCACTTGAGCATTGTCCGGCTTGATGGCGATTGCGCCAATCACCAGGCTGGGTTGAGTGTCGGTCAGTGGAGCCCACGAAACGCTGGTTGGGTCACTGGCCGCTGCATTCATACTCTTCCAAACGCCTCCTCCGGAAGTGCCGGCGTACACTGTGTTCCCCGTGCCGTCCGCTTGATCCACGGCGATCGAAATTACGCGGCCAGTAACCACGCCGTAATCCTGGAGGCCCCCAGTGCCCGGATCGGAAGCCAACGATACCGGCCCGAGTGACTGCCATGCGTTGTTACCAGGGCTGCTCAGGCCTCTGGCAGCGAAGCCCTTCAAGTTATCGCGCTCGCGCAACTCAAGCCGCTTGCTCCATGCCCTGTGGAGGAGGTCTGAGCTACTAGCGCCGTTTGCCGCGCGCCCTCGTAAGAACCATGCGTCCCGCCGCATTCTATCTAGTGAGAGTTGGGAGCTTGCAGGCTGCTTGGAGGTGGGAAGATATTGGTTCCCGGTCTGACTTAGTCCATATCGGCACAACAAAATAGCCAGCAGGGGTAATGCCAAGAAGCCACGGATGCTCATCCTTTAATCTCCAGCCTGCAAGTTGCGAATGTGAGGTAGCTACCTCAAAGTGGCGGCTGGATGGTGGATCGGATCAGAGGATCGACTCAATGATACAGGTACAAACCAGGATGTCAAATAGAGATTTTGCCTGTCCTGTTCGCTCGCGTTTTGGGGTGGTTGAAGAATACCCGATCATTGCTCTGCGGCTGCTTCGTACTGAATCGTAAGCCATCGCTGATAAGCTCCAGAATTGACGTTCTCACACCATTGACGGTTCGCAAGGTACCACGCGACCGTCTTTCGAATCCCACTCTCGAAGCTCTCGGCTGGCCTCCACCCTAATTCGCTCTCGATCTTCGATGTATTGACTGCATAGCGGCGGTCATGGCCGGGCCGGTCCTGCACAAACCTGATTAAATCGTGGTGAGGACGAAACTGGGAGTCGGGTTCAAGGCTATCTAGCACCCCGCAGACCGTCCGTACCACAGCAATATTTTCCATCTCGCTCGAACCGCCGATGTTGTAGGTTTCGCCTATCCTGCCGCGCTCCATCACTGCTCGGAGCGCCGCGCAGTGATCTTCGACAAAGAGCCAATCCCGCACATTCTTGCCGTCTCCGTATATGGGAAGGCCCTTGCCTTGTAGCGCGTTCAAGATAATCAGCGGGATGAGCTTCTCGGGGAATTGATAAGGGCCGTAGTTATTGGAGCAATTCGTCGTCAGCGTAGGTAGTCCATACGTATGGTGGTACGCCCTTACCAAGTGGTCGCTGGCGGCCTTCGATGCAGAGTATGGGCTGTTCGGAGCATAGGGCGTCGTTTCGCTGAATTTTAGGTCTTGCGGGGAGAGTGAACCGTACACCTCGTCCGTGGAGACATGCAAAAAGCGGAAGCCCTTCCGGGCGATGGGATCCAGCGCTTCCCAATATTCTTTGGCAGCCTCCAGCAACGAAAATGTTCCACAAATATTCGTCTGAATGAAGGCGGCGGGCCCCAATATGGAGCGGTCAACGTGGCTCTCGGCGGCGAAATGAATGATGGCGGCGGGTGCATGGTCATGAAGGGTTCTGCTCACCAGCTCCCGGTCATCGATGCTGCCTTTCACGAATGTGTACCGGCGGTCACGCCCCAGAGCAGCAAGATTTTCCGGGTTTCCGGCATAAGTGAGGTCGTCCAGATTAATGACTGGAGTGCCCTTGCTTTCGATCCAGCTATGAATAAAATTCGAGCCGATAAAACCGCTTCCGCCAGTAACTACGATCGAAGATTTCAAAGTGACAGCTCCAAGTTCTCAGCGCCCTGATTGAGCTCGATCATCGTGGACTCGAGTGCTGATTTCCAGTCCGGGCCCCGTATGCCGAACGTGCGTTCCAGTTTTTCGCAACTCAAAACGGAATGCCTGGGCCGCCTCGCTGGCGTGGGATATTCTTCCGAGCTGATAGGCAACAAAGACTCAATCATCAGAGCAATCTCCCGTGACCTTGCCTCGCTGAATATGGCTTCTGCAAAACTAAACCAGGTTGTGGCTCCGGAACAAGCCAGATGAAACACCCCCGATAGTTGCTGACGCTCCACCGTAGACGCATCTAGGATTTTCCGCACGATTTCCCATGTCGCAGCAGCGATGAAATTGACGCCGGTGGGAGATCCGAACTGATCGTTTACCACCCGAATCTGCTTTTGTTCACGTGCCAATCGAAGCATCGTCAATAGAAAGTTCTGCCGCCTGCTGCCATAGAGCCAGCAGGTCCTCAGAATAACGTGGTCCGCTCCGGAAGCGATAATCGCTTCATCGCCAGCCAACTTACTACCGCCGTAAACATTGAGCGGACCTACCGGATCATCCTCGAGATAGGGCCGTTGCTTCTCTCCGGAATAGACATAGTCCGTCGAATAGTGAATTAGCGGAATCCCACGAAGAGCCGTTTCTTCCGCCATGATTCTCGGCGCCTCCGCATTGATTGAAAAAGCAAGCTCCTGCTCCGTCTCTGCGAGGTCCACCGCCGTATAAGCGGCTGCATTCACAACCAACCTTGGAGAGTGTTCCGCGATGCACTCACGAATGGTCCGTTCCGACGTTAGATCCACCTCGGGCCTGCTGGCGCTGCGAATATACATGTTCGATGGCGCCGCTCGAAGCAGAGAATATGCCACCTGTCCCTTCCTTCCGAAGATCAATACATCAGCCTTCATGGTGCTCACAAGGTTTCGGCTGCCGAAAGCGGGATTCCGTTTGCATCCTTACTCGATAGTCGCGGCTCCGCGTCATCCAACGGCCAGGTTATTCCGATCGCCGGATCATCCCACCTTATGCTCCTTTCGAACTGCGGTGCATAGTAATCTGTGGCTTTGTAGAGTACCTCATTCCAATTCGAAAGCGTCAGGAAGCCGTGCGCAAATCCCCGCGGGACCCACAACATCTTGCGGTTCTCCGATGAGAGCTCGACGCCCACATGGCTTCCGAACGTCGGGGACCCTCTCCGGACATCCACGGCAACATCGTAAATCGATCCGGCAATGACCCGCACCAACTTGCCTTGCGTTTGCCTAACTTGGTAGTGTAGTCCGCGCAAAACGTTCTTTCCTGAACCGGAGTGATTGTCCTGCACGAAGCAAATCTCGTCTCCCACCACAGCATTGAACTCATGCTGTTGGAAAGACTCGAAGAAGAAGCCGCGGGAGTCGCCAAATAACTGAGGCTCCAGGACCATGACTTGGGGGATTGATGTAAGGGTGGTTCGCACCGTTAGAACACCCGTTCCGAGCTCAAGGAGAGCAGATAAGCCCCATAGCCACTCTTTTCCAGCGGTTCCGCAATCCGTGCAAGGTCTGCCTTATTGATCCAGCCATTGCGAAATGCAACCTCTTCCGGACAACATATTTTTAAGCCCTGCCGCTTCTCCAGCGTCTGAATAAAGAGGGCTGCTTCCAGCAACGAATCATGCGTCCCGGTGTCCAGCCACGCATTGCCGCGCCCCATCACCTCCACTCTCAGCTTGTTGCGTTCCAGATAATGTCGATTGACGTCGGTGATTTCAAGCTCGCCGCGCGGCGATGGCTTCAAATTGGCGGCGATCTCAACCACCTCAGGATCGTAAAAGTACAGACCGGTGACCGCGTACCGCGACTTGGGCTGCAGCGGCTTCTCTTCGATGCTGATCGCCCTGCCGGATCCGTCAAACTCGACCACCCCGTAACGCTCCGGATCCTGGACTGGATAAGCGAATACCGTAGCGCCCTCAGTGGCGCTTGCCGCTTCTCTGAGTCCCGACGATAGGTCATGACCATAAAAAATATTGTCTCCTAGAATGAGGCAGGAGCACTCTCCTCTAATGAACTCTTTTCCAATGATGAATGCCTCGGCCAGTCCGCCGGGTCTTGTCTGAATGGCGTATTCCAAATGGATGCCGAACTGCTCGCCCGACCCGAGGAGTTGCCGGAAGCGTGGCGTGTCCTCCGGGGTTGAGATGATCAGGACATCCTGTATCCCCGCCAGCATCAACGTGCTCAGCGGATAGTAGATCATCGGCTTGTCATAGACCGGTAGGAGTTGTTTGGAGGTGCAATAGGTGATCGGGTACAGCCGTGTGCCGGACCCGCCGGCGAGAATGATTCCTCTGCGTTGTGATGGCTGCATATGGAGAATCCCTATTATCCCATTTTGCGTTTTCTGTGCGAATCCGACTCAATAAGGTATCAGACCAAACTCCAAGAGAACCGTGAAAAGATTACATTCACCGCCGTGGTATCTTGTCTCAGTTTTCTTGAAATCCGTTGTGCAGCATCGTGCAGCGAGCGTCACCCAAAATGACGAGGCGGAGCAGTTTTCGCCCCGCCTCTCGATTATTAGCCCACAGCCACTTGGGAAACACCGCTTCGCTCATAGCTATTGATTGCCCCCTTAGAGCACAAAGCTATTCGGCTGCCAGTTCTTCCGCCTCGCCCTCGTTGCGCATCGCCTCGAGCTGGCGC
>JBDTLH010000017.1:0-7964 GCA_039934875.1 Acidobacteriaceae bacterium
TTAACTCTTGAAAACGCTTCGCGCGCCCCGCATTCGGAGATTTGAATGTCGCCGCCGCGACCCGCGAACTCCGCGTCCAGATGTCCGAATCATGCGATCCCGGTTCGATCAGCGACACGTGGATGCCCAGGGGAAGACACTCCATACGCAGCGCCTCGCTCCAACCTTCAAGCGCCCACTTGGACGCGGCATACGCGCCCAGCATGGGGACCGCGCGCAGCCCCGATGCGGACGACATCATGAGTATCTTGCCGCTGCGCTGCTTGCGCATCACTGGCAACACCGCTTGAGTGACCGACACTTGCCCAAAGAAATTAGTCTCGAACTGCGAGCGCAATTCATCGAGTGACAGGTCCTCCGCAAATCCCGCCTGCGCGAACCCCGCATTGTTGAGCAATAAATCAATCGTGCCGAACTCGCGCACCACGCCCGAGACCATCGCATCCACTTGTTGGGGAACGGTAACGTCGCACTGCCGCAGCGCCACCCGCTCGGCCACTCCCGCCTGCGCCGCTGCCTGCATCAACCTATCGCTGCGTAAAGTGTCGCGCATCGTCGCCGCGACCGTATATCCCGCCTGCGCCAGCGCGACCGCGCTCAGCAGCCCCAGGCCGCTCGACGAACCGGTAACGATGGCCACGCTATTTTGCGCTTGCGGCATGAGCACGAATCTCCTTTGTGCGGACGGTGAGCCGCTCGATTAAATCGCGCTTCACCTCGTACCCGCTGCCGGGAAGAGTGGGCGCTTTAATCGTGCCACGCGCGGAGACCTCGACCGCCGGCACTACGATCTCCTCTCTCCAATAACGCTTCGAGGCGCTTACGTCGCCCGGCAAACTGAAATTCGGCAACGTCGAAAGCGCGACGTTCTGCCATCGACCAATGCCAGTCTCCAACATGCCCCCGCACCACACCGGGATTCCATGCTGCCGCGCCACATCGTGCACCCTGATCGCCTCCGACATTCCGCCCACGCGGCCCACCTTGATGTTGATAATGCCGCATGATCCCAGCTCAATCGCCGCTTGCGCATCGCGCGCATTGCGAATCGCTTCATCCAGGCAGATGCGCGTCTTCAGTTGCCTCTGCAACACCGCGTGAAAGTAGAAATCATCGTTCCACAACGGCTGTTCGATCATCAGCAGATTGAATTCGTCGAAGCGCTTAAGATGTTCGAGGTCATTGAGCGTATAGGCGGAGTTCGCGTCGCAACTCAGCAAGATATCCGGCCAGCGTTGGCGGACGGCGCGAAATATCTCCACGTCCCACCCTGGCTTGCACTTCAACTTGATGCGTTGGTACCCCGCCGCCAACTCGATCTCGATCCTCTGCAACAGTTGCTCAATGCTGTCCTGAATTCCGATGGAGACGCCGCAGTTGATCTCCTCGCGCGTGCCGCCTAGCAGCTCCTTCAACGGAACTCCCTTGAGTCTCGCCTCGGCTTCCCACACCGCATTCTCGAGGGCGGCCTTCGCCATGCGGTGGCCGCGTACCCGCGCGAACAGCGGTGGCACATCCGCCCCGCGCTCCACCTCTTCTCCCAGCAAAGCCGGCGCCAAAAACTCCTCCAACACATACCACGCTGTTTGGTAAGATTCCTCGCTATAAAAAGGATGGTCGTCGGCCACGCACTCTGCCCATGCGCTCAATCCATCGGCCACGATCTCGACCAGCAGCACATGGCGCTCGTGGATGCGCCCAAAGCTGGTCTCAAAAAAATGAGCGAGCGGCATCTGGATCTCGCGCAGGTTTATCTCTTCAATTCTCATCTTTCTCCCAAAAATCAGCTATCTGAACATACCATTAACGGCGCCTCACGCCTTCTGCCTCTGCTCCACATATTCCTTGATCACCACCGACACCAGCACCGCCACCGGCACCGCGATCAACATGCCTGCTATGCCCGCCAGGCCATCGCCAATGACCAATGCGACGATCACCGCGATAGGTGGAATTCTCACCTCATGCGCCATGATCTTAGGATTGATGAATGCATTCTCCATGTTGTGATACACGAGGTAGAAGATGACGACGCCAATCAGCTTGCCCGGAGAATCAATCGCCGCCACCAGTCCAGCCGTAATCAGCGTCAGTACCGGCCCCAGCACGGGAATGATGTTGTAGCAGCCGGCGAGCAATGCCAAGAGGTAAAAGAACTTCAAATGCAGCGCCCAGAACGCGATCAGTGAAGAGACGCCATGCACAAGCATCAGCATGCCCTGGCCGATCAGCCAGTGTTGCGTGCGATGCGAGCCGCGCCGCAACGTGGCTTCCAGGCGCGAACGGCGGCGCTCCGGGACCAGCGAAAGCAGCCATGCAAGAGAAGCGTCTTTGTCTGCGCTGAAATAGCAGGCCGCGAGCAGCGCCGTCAGAACAGCGATGATCACGTTCACCATGGTCCACACCTGCATGTGCCCCCGGATGAATTCGTGAATGCGCGCCTGCAGTTGCTGTGGGGTCAGGTGCAGCGGGGTATGGGCGTCGAGCATCTGAGTGATGTGCGCAAGCCGTTGCGGCCAGATTTGCTGTACCTGATGAACGTTTGACAAGATTCGCGGGACCGCAAGCCAGATTACAAATCCGACGAATATCAACAGCAGCAGCGCCACTCCGCTCACCGCCAGCCCACGGCTGGGATGCCAGTGGCGGATGCGCGCCTTTTGAATCAGCGCGACCGCGGGATCCAGCAGTATGGCGATCATCAGTCCGAAGAGCAGGACCAGCAGCTCCCAGCGCAATACATATGCCACGTAGAGCAGCAGCGCCATCAATAAAAATTGCAGCATTCGCGTCCAGGTCATGCCCCCGATTGCCTCCATGGACTCTGATGCCTATCCGCTAAATCACGCAGCCATCGCCACCCGCTTGGCATCACGCGCAATGAATGCCGCCCGCCTCCATCGCCTGCTTGATGAATGCATCCGCCGCGTCGCTCCAAGGGCGCTTGAACGTACTCGGCCACCCTTCCTTGTCCGAGTACAGCTTGTTCAGGCTTCGTGCCATCCCTGGATCTCCCCGGGTGAAGCCGCGCACCAAATCGGCCCAACGCTGCGCCAGTTCTTTTGCCCCTCGACTTGATGGATCGATCCCGCCCTGCGCCGCCGCCTCCGCCTCCGCGATCAGCCTTGCCCATGCTTGTTGGCCCTGCTCTGCTTCATCCTTTGTCTCAGGCTCGCCCCGGCGCTGCTCCAATTCCGCGAGCTGCTCCGGCGTAAAGTATCTCTGCGCCCATTCCATTTGCTTTTCCATCTCAATCACCTCGATTATTTCTTTCCAGGTCTCCCACTCCGGAGGCCCACCGCGCCCGAGCGTCGCCTGCGCCTTACCCACCGCCTTCAGTGCGCGGTCGAGTTCGCCACGCCGCCGCTCCAGCGCCTCTTTCTGCAACCGTAAGGTCGCCGAAAGATCAAGTGCGCCTCCGTCGAGAATTGTTTTGATCGCCTGCAGCGAACAACCGATAAACTTCAAAATCGAGATCTGTTGCAGACGCAGCAGTTCGCGCTCCCCATACAACCGGTAGCCCGCATCGCTTCGCCCGCCCGGCTGCAACAGCCCCAGCCGGTCATAGTGGTGCAGCGTGCGCACCGTCACTCCCGTGCGCTGCGCGAACTCCTTGATCTTCATCTCCTCTTGACCTCGCTCTAGAAGCCTATCAATTAGCTCCAGGAGCAGCATCGAGGATCACGCTACGTCAGGGTCAAGCAATTCGCGGACTATTTTTTGCGCATTGCAAATTCTTGCTAACAGCGGAAATATACACAGCTCCGAACGGCTCTAAACCATTCGCCTGCCGTTCCTCACAATGCAGATTACGCCCAACGCGCATACCGCCAGTGCTCCGGCGCACATCACGAGGCTCTTGCTGGCGCGCGCACCTCTTCGCCGCGGATCGCGCACGTGCTCCGGGCGAACGCCCATCCCCACCGCTCGCCCCAGCAGGCGTTGCATGCCCGGAATTCGCACCGCGGCCTTGAGCTGCCACGGCGCATGCAGCGGACCGGGATCGCGAAAAACCCGGCCAAGCATCTTGTGCGCATTGACCTGCACCCCTTGCGTAACCCGCGTGGGAAACTCGCGCCGCCGCTGTACCCGTGCCAAATCCATTGCCGTTACTCGCCGGTTTCGTAGCGGAGCTGCCAGCAGGTTCGCGCTCGCGACCGCATCCTGAATCGCCAGATTGATCCCCACTCCGCCCGCCGGAGACATCGCATGGGCCGCGTCGCCAATGCACAGCAACCCCGGACGGAACCACTGCCGCAGCCGGTTGATCTGCACCGATAGCAGCTTGATCTCCTGCCAGTCCCGCAACTCCTCTACCCGGTCTTTCAGAAAGGGCGTTGTGCGCGCAATCGACTGCCGAAACTCCTCTATCCCTTGCCCCTTGATCTGCTCAAAAGAGCCTTTGGCGATAATCATGCCGATCTGGTAATAGTCTCCGCGGTTGATCAATACGAGTGCCTTGCCGTAGTTGATGTTGCCCAGAGACTGCTCGGGATCACGCGGATTGCGGCTCAAACGGAACCACAGCACATCGATTGGCACGCCGCGATCAATCACCTCGAACTGCGCGGCCCGGCGCAACGCAGAGTGGCGTCCGTCACAGCCGATTACCAGGTCGGCGCTGATGTGTACGCTGCCCTCGGGCGTCTCCGCGTCCACCCCGGTGACCCGGCCTTGGCGGCTGGTGATGCCAACCGCGGTGTGCCGCATGCGCAGATCGAAGCTAGGGAACCGCTTAGCGCGCTGCGCCAGAAAATCCAGCAGGTCCCACTGCGGCATCAGCGCGATGAATTTGCAGTGCGTGGGCAGATGCCGGAAATCAGCGACCTCGGTTGCAAAGTCTCCATAGACCACCCCTGCGGCTTCCAACTCCTGGTGCGGCATCTTCAGGAACTCTTCGAGCAGACCGAGTTCGTACATCACCTCAAGCGTCGAAGGATGCACCGTATCGCCGCTAAAATCGCGAAAGAAATCCTGGTGCTTTTCGAGCACCATCACCGCCACCCCCGCACGCCCCAGCAGGTATCCCAGCATCATGCCCGCCGGGCCACCGCCCACGATGCAACACGTGGTTTGCAACCTCTCGAATTCCATCCTTGCAGTCCCTCCTCTTTGCTGATGGCTCCCCTTCAAATCTCAGTGCATCCACCGCAGACCACATCGCGAGAATATCTGTCACCCGTCCCATCCGCTTCCGTAAAATCATTGCGACACCCAACTTTATAGGAGACATCCGTCATGACTGCAACCGAGGAATCGCAAAAGGGGAACACCGATATCGCCGCCAGCATCTTCACCAATGCTCCCAACATGCTGGTGCTGTGCCTGACCGTGATCGGCCTCATCAAGATATATACCCGGTTTGAGAAGATCACCACACTTGCAGATAACTTCCTCGCCTTTATCGCTCTGGGATATTTTGTCGCGACCGTTCTTGCCTATCTAGCGTTACGCGCCACCGCCTCGCGCCGCCGCGACCGCCTGGTGCGCTCCGCCGACGTCTGTTTCCTCGTCTCCTTGGCTTTGACCGCCGCCCTCTCACTATTCGTGACCTTCTCCCTCGCGGGTTGAGCGCAAGCCTATAATAAAGATGAAAAGAGGAGATTGTGCCAGCCACTTTCGATGAAATGCAAATCTCGCAGCTCGTGGACCGCTTCTACTCCCGTGCCCGTAAAGATGAGCTGCTCGGCCCCATCTTCAGCGATGCCGTTGGCGACAACTGGGACCTTCATCTCGCCAAAATGAAGGATTTCTGGTCTTCCATCATGCTTGCCTCGCGGAAATATAAAGGCAATCCCATGCTGGCCCATGTTCTGTTGCCGCGCCTCTCCCCCATCCACTTCGAGCGCTGGCTTGCCATCTGGAGAGACACCGCGGCTGAGGTTTGTAGCGGGGCCTCCGGCGCAATGTACGTCCAGAAAGCCGAGTTCATGGCGGAGCGCCTGCTCTCCGCAATCGAATTGCACCACGCCTGCTGATTCAGCTACCCTGCTCCGGGTTCTGCACCGCGCAAGTTGCCAGACGCATCACATTCGCAGAACCAGGAGGTAACGTAATGAAGTTTTCAGCCTTCCCACTCACCGTGGCCGCTGCCGCTGTGCTGTCCTTGGGAGTCCCCCTCTCCGCCCAAACTACCGCGCGCCATTCCGTCTCGGGCGCTCATGTCTCTGCCGGCACCGAGATCCAGGTGCGCACCGATCAAGCCATTAACGTCAAGAAGAACACCACTGGCGCAACCTATCCCGGCTCTGTCGCCAATGACGTTCTCGATGCTAACGGCAGCGTCGCGATTCCCCGCGGCTCCCGGGCACAACTGCGCGTGGTCCCCATCAGCAACGGAAACAATAACGATCTCACTCTCGACCTCGCCTCCGTCACTGTCAACGGACAACGCTACGCGATCCAGAGCCAATCCACCAGCGCGCTGAGCAGCTCCAAGCATGGCGGCGTCGGCGCGAATAAACGCACCGCCGAATACGGTGGAGGCGGCGCATTAGCCGGCACTCTGATTGGCGCTCTCGCCGGCGGCGGCAAAGGAGCAGCCATCGGAGCTTTAGCTGGCGGCGCAGCCGGAATCGGCACCCAGGTCCTCACCCGCGGCAAAGAACTCAGTGTCCCCGCCGAAACCGTCCTCAAGTTCCGCCTCGATAACGGACTCACTCTCCACCGCTACAACTCCACTATCACCAGAAGGCGCCTGCCTCCTCCGCAGCAGCAATAGCACCCATTACCGACCGAACGCCCTATTGCGAATGGGGCGTTCATCGCGACTTTTCAAACCTGGTTAACTAGCCATCCCTTCGCTCCACCAGCTTAAAGAACGCCTCGCGATAGCGCCGGTTAAGCATGAGTTCCGTCGAATCCCGCAACTGCACCGAATAATCGCCGTATTGCGCCGACTTCATGCATTTTATTCGCGTCGTGTTCACCACCACCGAACGGCTGATCCTCACGAATCCATAGGGCTTCAACTTCTTTTCAAACCCTGAGAGCGTCTCCCGCAGAAATTGCTTTTTGCCTGCTGCATGCAGCGTAACATAATTGCCCGCCGACTCAATCCAGTCAATCTGTTCGGGATCATAAAACGTGATCTGCCCCTCTGATTTCAAAAGGATGCGGCCCGGCGCAGCCCGTCGCGATTCAAGGTCCGCCAGCATCTCCGTCATTCTGCCATGCAATTCGGCGCCCGATAATTCAATACTTTGCCGCTTGCGCACCTGATCGAGCGCCGCTGTCAGTCTCTCCTTTTCCACCGGCTTCAGCAGATAATCCGCCGCATGCACGGCGAACGCCTGCAACGCGTACTCGTCATACACGGTCACAAAAATGATGCATGGCATGCGCTCGGGCGCGAGCTGCTTCACCATCTCGAAGCCATTCATCTCCGGCATCTGAATGTCGAGCAGCGCCAGATCAACGGGATTCCGCTCAATATAGTTGAGGGCGCTTCGCCCGTCAGAGCGTTGCGCGGCGACCTCAATATCACGCTCGCCCTCCAGCAGAAAGATCATCCGCTCACGCGCCAGCGGTTCATCATCCACGACCAGGGTGCGTATAGCCACCAGCGCCCTCCTTCATCTCTTTCGCCATACTAGACGGAGTAGAGCGAAACGGGACGGAAATACTCACCCGGCACCCTCCCGACGGCACGTTCTCACAGGTGAAGTGGTAATTCTCCCCGTAAAGTTGCCGCAACCGTGCCCGCGTGTTTTTGAGGCCAACCCCGCCACTTTGGCTCTCGCGATAATTTTCCGGCAGTCCCACGCCGTCGTCCACCACCTGCAGAGTGATACGGTCGCCGCGCAATCTGGCATGTACCTCCACCCGGCCCGCGGCCAACCGCGGACTGGTCCCATGCCGTATCGCGTTCTCCACCAGAGGCTGCAAAATCAGGTGCGGGACCACTGCCTGTAACGCCGCCGGTTCAATCGCGAAGTAAATGCTGAGCCGGTCACGAAAACGCG
>JBDTLH010000018.1:0-7534 GCA_039934875.1 Acidobacteriaceae bacterium
GATGAGAATGGAGTTGGCGCATCCCTCTTCTATGCCGCGGGCGAGGCGGTCGGTGTTGGTGACGAAGAGATCGTCTCCGACGAGTTGGATGCGGTCTCCGATGAGATCGGTGAGGTGCCGCCAGCCTGCCCAGTCGTCTTCGGCGAGTCCGTCTTCGATGGAGAGGATGGGATATTTTTTCGCCCAGTCGGCCCAGTATTCGGCCATCTGTTCGGAGGTGTGCTCGGACTTATCGGATTTTTTGAAGATGTAGAGGCCGCGCTCTTTATCGTAGAACTCGCTGGCGGCGGGGTCGAGGGCGATACCGACATCTTCTCCCACGCCGTATCCCGCGAGCTCGGTGGCTTCGAGGATGAGTTCGATGGCTTCCGCGCTCGATTTCAGGGAGGGTGCGAAGCCGCCTTCGTCGCCGACTGAGGTCGAGTATCCGCGCTTCTTAAGTACGCCCTTGAGGTTATGGAAGATTTCGACGCCACAGCGCAGTGCGTCGGCGAAGGTCTCCGCGCCAACGGGCATGACCATGAATTCCTGAAAATCAACGTTGGAATCGGCGTGCGCGCCGCCATTCAAGATGTTCATCATGGGGCAGGGAAGGACGTTGGCGTTGACTCCGCCGAGGTAGCGATAGAGGGGGAGCTTGAGCGCGTTGGCGGCAGCGCGCGCGGTCGCCATCGAAACGGCGAGGATGGCGTTCGCGCCGAGGCGGGATTTGTTGTCGGTGCCGTCAAGTCCGATCATGGTGCCGTCGATGAGGCGCTGGTCGGTCGCGTCCATGCCGGCGAGCGCGGGGGCGATGACGGACTCGATGTTGTCCACGGCCTTGAGGACTCCCTTGCCGAGATAGTGGGCCTTATCGCCATCGCGAAGTTCGACAGCTTCGTGCTCTCCGGTGGATGCGCCGGAGGGGACGGCGGCGCGGCCTACGGCTCCGCCTTCGAGCAGAACGTCGGCTTCGACGGTGGGATTGCCGCGGGAATCGAGGATTTCACGGGCCTTGATGGCGAGGATCTGAGTCATGTGTCTCCTGTTTGCGAAGTATTCGGAATGTTGCGCACGACGCTGGGCACGGTCGAGGAAGATGGATGCCCCAGTGGCGTCGCTGATGCTGCTGATGAGGGTCATGCGGACTAGTGATTATAAATGGGGAGTGCATACTAACCGCAAAGGACGCGGAGGACGCAAAGGAAGAGCGGAAAAGGCGCCTATTTGGCCCCGTGTGCAGTCTATTTGGTGATACCGAGTGCAGAGGTCCTGAGCGGCAAAGAGCGCCGCTCAGGATGACAAGCGCACCCTTACCGTCTCTTGTTCCTTTGCGTCCTCAGCGTCCTCTGTGGTGAATGGATTATTACTTCGGGGATTCGTCGGCTTGATCTTTGGCGTTCTTTTCTTGCGCTTCGATCGCTTTGGGCATGATGGCTTTTAGCGGCGCGGAGCGTTGTTCTTCGAGTTCGGGATGCGGCAGGGGTTTGCGCGGCAGCATCTGGTCGCGCATGGCGGTGTTGTACACGAAGATGGCTTCGACGGTCGCCATTTGCGCGAGATCATCGGGTTGCAGGCGCTCATAGGTATCCATGTTGGAGTGGTGAGTGCGGGAGCCGTAGGCCAGCGGGTCCTGAATAAATTGGAATCCGGGGATGCCGACCGCGTCGAAGGATTCGTGGTCGGTGCCTCCGGTGTGGCGCATGGTGAGGGTGGTGACGCCGAGGTCGCGCAGGGGCGCAATCCACTGGCGGAAGATGGGAGCGATGGCGGCATTATGTTCGAGATAGACGCCGCGCAGCCGGCCGCTTCCGTTATCCACGTTGAAGTAACCGGAGATTTTGGCTTGCTCGGGCTTGAGTTGCAGAGGGCCGGCGGGCTTGCGCACAAATTCCGGCAGTTTTAGCTGGTCGGGCGCGGTAGAGAGCGGGACAAAGCCGAAGTGATCGCGAACGTATCCGACGGAGCCAAACTCACCCTCTTCTTCGCCGCTCCACAGGCCGATGCGGATGGTGCGGCGGGGATGGACGTGCAGCGCGTTCAGGATGCGCATGGCTTCCATAGCGACGATTGCGCCCGCGCCGTTGTCGGTCGCTCCGGTGCCGGAGGCCCACGAATCGAGGTGTCCGCCGAGCATGACGACCTGGTCTTTGAGGGCGGGATCAGCGCCGGGAATTTCGGCGATGGTGTCGAAGCCGTGCTCGTGGTCGCCGGTGAATTTTGCGTCCACGTTCATCTCGATGGTGACGGGAACGTGGGCTTTGAGCAGGCGATACACGCGCCCGTAGCTCTCAATGTTGGCGACCACGATGGGCAGCGGATTGGCATGGTCACGCTGATACGCGAACCAGCCCATGTCGGCGCCGCTGTCGTCGAAGATGGTGCCGCCGGAGCCGCCTCCGTTCTTGCCGTCGCGGCTGGGCTTGATGATGGCGATGGCTTTCTCATCGGCGAGGAATTTGCCCAGCTTGTTTTGCAGCTCAAGCCGCTTCAGGAAGGGCGCAATCTGCTGCGCCAGGTTGCGTGGCGCCTCGGTAGGATAGGCGGCGAGCTTTCTCAGATCTTCTTCGGTGAGGCGCTCGAATAAAGGCTTGTCCACCGGCGGCACCGGGCGCATATCTCCGAGCAGGACGATTTTGCCCGCGAGCTTGCCCTTGTATTGATCGAAATCTTTTTCTTCTTTGACGTTGACCCAGACGGCCTCTCCGCTGATGGCGCCGTTGGTGGAGGGTGACCAGGGAGCAGCCTGGGCGATGAAGACAGCATTGTCGGGCACGGACATGCGCACCCAGGTGTTGATCTGCTGCCATCCCATGCCGAATTCACCCCAGTCTTCGAGGTGGGCGTTGGCGCAGCCCATGGCAGTGAGTTGGTCGCGCGTCCAGTCATTGGCGCGCTTCATGTTGGGGGAGCCAGTGAGGCGGGGGCCGATGGCGTCGAAGAGGGCGCTGGCGTATTCCATGATGTGGGAGTGGGCGATCCCTTCGTCGCGAATAGCGGAGTACATGCTGAGATCGAGGTTCTCGCGCTCGGGCTGTGGAAGTTCGTAAGCGGGTTTTGTCTCGGCGGCGGGCGCGGGCTTCTTTTTCTGCGCGATGAGGGGAGAGGCGAGGGCGAGCAGTGCGGCAAGGGAGAGGGCGGCTGCACGACGGTATGGATGCATGGTGAGCTCCTGCGATGAAATTTCCTGGGCAGACCAGAATAGCAGTTTCGGGTTTGCAGTTTCGAGTTTCAAAGTCAAAGGCGAACCACAGAGGACACGAAGGTTCCACGAAGGAACAAAAAGGAAAGAAAACGCAGAGCTTCTCTTTCAAGTTCTTTGTGTTCCTTTGTGTGACCTCTGTGTCCTTTGTGGTTGCTTTTTCCTCCACATCGCGACTACCGGCGGGCGAGGACCTCGCGGATGTTGTCGCGGGCGAGCATGAATTTCACATTGGCGAAGTCGCGGAAGGTCTCTTCGATTTTGCGGTTCGGCATAGTGTTTTTGAGAGGGAGATCGATGTCGTACTGCAAGTCAAGCGCGCCGGGGCCAGTGATGTGATAGCGGTAGTGGGGCGTGGGAAGGGGAGTGGAAGTATCTCCGGCGCGGCGGGAGTGAAAGAGGGCGAGCAGGTATCCGCCGGGCTTCATGAGGGTGAAGATGCGGTGCGCGAGTGGGGGGGCGAGCGCGGGATCGATGTAGTCGAAGGTGTCCCAGCAGAGGGCGATATCGAAGCGGCGGTGGTTGGGAACGAGATTTTCGGCGAGGAATTGTTCGCTGTCGAACTGTTTGCCCTCGGAGGTTTCGACGATGTACAGCGGCTGTGAAGCGGCAGCGATGATGTCTTCGCCGTAGATGCCGTGTCCCAGGTTGGTGAAGTGGGAGATGTTGCGCGGCGAAGTGGGGCCGAGTTGCAGCACCGTCATGCTCTCGTTATCGGCGGTCGCCTTCTGCAATTCCGCGAGTGCGGAGGAGGTGCGCTGGATGCTGGGGACGGATTGGTGACGGCGCTGCCCGGTCCCTCTCTTAAGCAGATTGAACATGTCGGATATCTTGAAACTAACCCAATTTGATGGCGAGTTGCGCGGGCGATGCGGCGCTCTGTGTGGTGGACGCGGAAGTGGATGCGGCGGAGGCCGGAGTTGGTTCCGCGGCGTCACGCAGCATATCGATTTGCGCTTTGACCATAGCGCCCTCTTCGATGGACAAGCGGCGGCATTGCAGCTTGCCGGTGAAGCGGGCGGTGGAGCGGAACTCGACGCTCTCAGCGCCCTGTATATCGCCTTCGAGCGTGCCCGCGAGCGCCAGATGCTTGACTTCAATGGCCGCTTCGGTATGACTGTTGGGGCCGAGGGTAAGGCGGTTCCTGGGCAACTGGACGGTGCCGTGGAGCGTGCCGTCGAAGAGGAGGTCCTCCGCGCCTGAGAGTGCGCCCTCAATGCGTACGCTTTTACCTATGGAACTTGCTTCCACTGTGCCTCGTTTCGTCTGCTGACATGGATACTTCCACTATATACAGTTTCGGGCCTCAGGTTTTCGAGTTCAAGAGCAAGGTCCGACCGTGGATTTCAGGGAAGGGCGAGGCGCAGGAAAAGGACGGGCGAGATGCCCGTCCTACCAGCGGCTGGAAGCTGGCGCTACTGTGGTACGGCGCTACGTGCGTTTACGAGCGAGGGCCGTTGTTGCCGCCGGGGCGGGGACCACCGCTGCGTCCGCCGCGACGGCGACGGCGCGAACGGCTGGCGGTTCCGGCTCCTGTTCCTGCCGGGCGTGACTGGCCTTGGCTTTGGTTTTGGCCGGCTTGGGAGGCGGTGACGTTGGGGGTGTCGGCGCGGTTGAAGTTAGGCTCGTCTTCGTCTGGGTCCGGCGAACCCTCTTCTACGTCCTCGTCAATAGCTTCTTCGTCAAAGCCGTTGCCTTCGATTTCGTCTTCTTCCGACTCCTCAAAGTTGTCTCCACCTTCGAGGACGAAAGCATCGGGGCTGGGTTCGGCCGCTTTGCGCGGGGCAGGTGCGGGCGAGGATGGGGCGGCGGGCCGGCCCCGATCGCCTCTATCTCGATCTCTGCCCCGGTCACGATCCCGGTCGTGATCGCGATCGCGACGCGGTGCATGCGACTCTTCCTGATGCTCGGATTGCTGCTCGTCGCCGGTGTCCAGTCCCAGCTTCGCCTTCTGCTCTTTGATCACGGCTTTGCGCGAGAGCTTGATGCGATTGCCTTCGATGCCCAGGACCTTGACCAATACCTGGTCGCCTTCCTTGAGCTCGTCCTTGACTTCTTTCACGCGGTGCTCGGCGATCTCGCTGATGTGCAGCAGACCGTCGGTGCCGGGGAAAATTTCCACGAATGCTCCGAACTCGGCGAGGCGTACGACCTTGCCGAGATAAGTCTTGCCGATCTCAGGCACGGCGGTCACATCGCTGATCATCTGTATGGCGCGCGCCATGGCGACTTCATCGGCGGAGGCGACGTTGACCTTGCCGGTGTCGTCCACATCGATTTTGACGCCAGTGGCATCGACGATGGAGCGGATCATCTTGCCGCCCGGACCGATAAGATCGCGGATCTTGTCGGGGGGGATCTGGATAGTGTGGATGCGGGGGGCGAACTTCGAGGTCTCGGCGCGCGCTTCGGTGATGACCTGCTCCATCTTATCGAGGATGAAGAGGCGACCGCGGCGTGCCTGCTCCAGCGCTTCGCGCATGATCTGGCCGGTGATGCCGCTAATCTTGATATCCATCTGCAGGGCGGTGATGCCCTCGCGGGTGCCGGTGACTTTGAAGTCCATGTCGCCGTAGTGGTCTTCGGCGCCGGCGATGTCAGAGAGGATGGCGTAGTCGTCGCCCTCTTTGACCAGTCCCATGGCGACGCCCGCGACGGGCGCCTTGATGGGAACGCCGGCATCCATCAGCGAAAGCGATGCTCCGCAGACGGTCGCCATCGAAGACGAGCCGTTGGATTCGAGGATGTCAGAGACCACGCGCATGACGTAGGGGAACTTGTCCGGGTCGGGCAGCATGGAGGAGATGGCGCGCTCGGCCAGCGCTCCGTGGCCGATCTCGCGGCGTCCGACGCCGGTCATACGGCCTGTTTCGCCTACCGAAAAAGGCGGGAAGTTGTAGTGCAGCATGAAATTTTTCTTGGCGTCGCCGAGATAATTTTCAATGCGCTGCATGTCGTCGCTGGTGCCGAGGGTGGTGGTGACCAGCGCCTGGGTCTCTCCGCGCTGGAAGACGGCGGAGCCGTGAGTGCGGGGCAGAACGCCGACCTCGATCTCAATGGCGCGAATCTCGTCAAAGGCGCGATGGTCCGGGCGCAGCTTCTGTTTTGTGACCTGGTCGCGGAAGATGCTTTCGCGCAGGGCTTCGTAGTAACGGTTGAGCTTTTTGGGAGCGTTCGCGTCATCGGCAGGAAGCGCAGCCTTGAGCTCATCCTTAATCGCCTTTACCAGCGTGTAGCTTTCCGCCTTGGGATGCTTCTGGGTATCGAGTGAATCGGTGAGTCGGTCGGCGATCTTTGCCTTTAGCTCGTTGTAATAAGCCTGGTCGAACTCCGGCTCTTTGACCTCGCGCTTGGGCTTTCCGGCGGCGGAGACCAGTTCCTTGATTTTGCCGACGATGATCTTGATCTGGGAATGGCCGAATTCAATCGCGTCCACGACCTGAGCTTCGCTGACTTCTTTTGCGCCCGATTCGATCATGACGATGCCGCTCTCGGTGCCGACGACCATGATGTTGAGCTTGGATTCCTTCATCTCGGGATAGGTGGGATTTACCACCATCTCGCCGTTAATGAGACCGATGCGGACTGCGCCGATGGGGCCCATGAAAGGAATATCGGAGACAGAGAGGGCGGCGGATGCACCGTTGATAGCGAGCACATCGGGATCGTTTTCCGAGTCGGCGGAGAGGACGAGGGAGATGATCTGGGTCTCGTTGCGGTATCCTTCGGGGAAGAGCGGACGGCAGGGGCGGTCGATCTGGCGGCTGGTGAGGACTTCGCGCTCGCTGGGGCGGCCCTCGCGCTTGATGAAGCCGCCGGGGATGCGTCCGCCGGCGTAGGTGTATTCGCGGTAATCAACGGTAAGGGGGAAAAAGTCGATGCCTTCGCGCGGCTCCGGTGCGCCGACGGCGGTGGTGAGTACGACGGAGTCTCCGGTGCGGACGACCACAGCGCCGTGGGCTTGCTTGGCGAGGCGTCCGGTTTCAAGGGTAAGGGTCTTACCGCCGTGTAATTCGACGGTCACTTCATGCTTCATGTTTCCTTCTTTCTAAGGAGTACCGTAACCGTTTCATTGTGGCTACGAGCGGCGGGCACGAGAAAATCTAATGGCGAAAGGCGGCACAAGCGCGACATCTGCTGAACAGATACACGTGTGCCGCCTTTTTGCAAAGTCTGTCAAATGACGTTTGGCAAATTCTGACCGGGAACTCTTACTTGCGGATGCCAAGCCTGCCGATGACCTCTGTGTAACGAGCCGTGTCGTTCTTCTTGAGGTAATCGAGGAGACTGCGGCGCCTGCTGACCATCATGAGGAGACCGCGGCGCGAGCCGTGGTCCTTTTTGTGGGTCTTG
>JBDTLH010000019.1:0-8464 GCA_039934875.1 Acidobacteriaceae bacterium
ACAATCGTCGGGCAGCCTCCGCCACCCAAAAACGCGGAGATGCTGGCGGAAGATCGCTATGTAACCCCGGGTTATTTCAAGGCCCTCGGGATTGATCTTGTGCGTGGGCGTATGCTCGATCCCAAGCTCGACTCTGCAACTTCCCAAAAGGTAGTTGTCGTGAATGAAGCGTTCGTCAAGAAATTCCTTCCGGTCGGTCTCGATCCGGTCGGACAATATATCAATCTCGATCCCGACAAGGTCTTGATTGTGGGCTTGGTCCGCTCAGTTCGCCAGGATATCTACCGGCCGCCGGTCGCCGAGATGGATTTCCCTCTCGCCCAAACATCGCTGAAGGACCAGAACACATACCTCTCCAGCATGCAATTGGTGGTGCGCACCGATGCTGATCCTGATTCGATTGTTCCCAGCCTGCGCACGGCGATCCACGACGTCGATCCCAGTCTCCCCTTCCGCAAACCGGAGACGATGACCGAGGTCATCAGCGATGTTTTGATCTTCGAGCGGCTGGAGAACTGGCTCTTCGGATCATTCGCCGTGTTGGCGATTCTGCTCGCGCTGGTTGGTCTCTACGGACTCATCAGCCACGAAGTCGAGCTCTCGACCCGCGATCTGGGAGTGAAGATGGCGCTCGGAGCGACGCGCATGCAAGTGCTATTGAGCGTCTATCGCCGCGTCGGCGCCATGCTCCTCGGCGGCATCCTCGCGGGGACGATTGCAACCTTTGCCGTGCAGAAGATATTAAAGTCAGTCGTCGAAATTCACGCGGGCAAAGATATCTCGATTGTGGCGGGACTCGCCGTCGCGCTGGTGGTGGCGGGGCTGCTCGCCGCGCTGCTGCCTGCTCAACGCGCGGCATCCATCGATCCCATGCAGGCGTTGCGCTATGAATAGAATTTCGCAAGATCTCCGCTATGCGCTGCGGCAACTGCGCAAAAGTCCCGGCTTCGCAGCGGCTGTGGTCCTCACCCTCGCGCTCAGCATCGGCGCGAACACCGCGATCTTCAGCGTGGTCAACGCGCTGCTGCTGCGTCCGCTGCCCTATTCTCATCCCGAACGAATCGGTACGGTCATGATGCGCATTACGGGCATTGGCGACCCGGAAGAGCACACCAGGATCGATGGCGAGAGCTGGGAGCAACTGCGCGACAACGTGCCTGCAGTGCAGGCTGCGGTCTCTAGCCGGGGAACCGACGGGGTGAACCTGCAATTTGGGAGCAGTGTCCAGTATGTCCACCACCAAAGGGTGTCGGCGCACTACTTTGATGTGCTGGGCATTCATCCCGCGCTGGGACGCAATTTCAGCGAGGAAGAAGACCGTGCCGGCGGAGCAAACGCGGTCATCCTGAGCTATGGCCTGTGGAGGAACACCTTCCACTCCGATCCGCATATATTGGGGCAGGCCATCTTGCTCAAAGGCGAACCCTATACGGTCGTCGGCGTGCTGCCGTCTGGAGTGAAGCCGCCTACTGCCGCCGACCTCTGGATACCGATCCGCCCCAGCCGCACTGGAGAAGGCGGAGGAACCAATTACGACGCGATCGTGCGCCTGCGTGATGGCGCTACCTGGCAGCAGGCCAACGCACAACTCAGCAGCATTCGTATTTCGGACTTCACTTCTCTCGAGAAACGCTATCCTGGCGCGCACGCCTATTTCTATTCCCTCCCTCTGCAGCAGGGGCTGGCTCGCGAATACCGTACTCCTTCGCTGGTGCTGCTGCTGGCGACCGGCTTCATCCTGCTCATCGCCTGCGCCAATCTTGCGGGGCTCACGCTGGTGCGGGTCTCTCGCCGCGGCTCCGAAATTGCTCTGCGGCTGGCGCTGGGCGCGACCCGCGCGGACATCCTGCGCCAACTGTGGATAGAGAATTTGTTGCTCGCCCTGCTTGGCGCACTCGCCGGACTCGCGGTCGGCAGTCTTGCGCTGCGCTCTCTGATGGCCCTCGTTCCACCCGGATTTTTGCCGGTCAGCGGATTGGGGATGGATGGGCGGGTGCTGGCATTCGCCTTCGCCGCCGCCCTCTTCACCAGCATTTTGTTTGGCATGTTGCCCGCGCTTCAGGCCCGCCGTGTCAACTTGCAAAGCGCGATTTCCGCCGGGGGCAGCCGCTCGGTCGCGCGCGGCAGCGGCGCTCGCACCCGAAGCGCCCTGATCGCCGGTGAAGTCGCCCTCACCGTTTTGCTGCTCTCCGCTGCTGGACTGCTGGTGCGCACGCTAATTTATTTCGAGACGCTGCCGCCCGGCTTCGATCCCAACCATGTAATGACCGCAAAGCTTTCTCTGGATGATGCGCGCTATCACGACCCAGCAGTATTTCAGAAGCTGCTTATACAAAGCGTTGCCGCGATGCGCAGGATCCCCGGCGTCGAATCGGCCGCGGTCGGACTCAGCCTGCCCTATGAGCGCGGCCTCAACGACGATATAAAAGTCTTGGACGGCGCTCACGCGGGCTACGACAATGCAGCCGGAGTCGTCTATGTCACACCGGACTATTTCGCGGCGCTCAGAATTCCCGTGCTCGCGGGCCGCGCTTTCACCGATGGCGATACCTCCGCCAGCCAGTGCGTGGCAATGGTAAACCAAGCCTTCGCGCGCAAGTTTATTCAGCAGACCGACCCTATTGGACGTCACCTGCAAAGCGGTTCCAGAGCTTGTGAGATCATCGGCCTCGCCTCCGACGTCGCCAAAACTCCGGGACTGATCGGAGATGCGCCTCTCACCCATGAACCCTCCATATACGTTCCCGCGACGCAAGTCAGCAAGGGATTGTTGAGCGTGGCGCACATCTGGTTTCAGCCCAGTTGGATCGTGCGCACCTCGGGCCCGGTGGCCGGCATCACCCGGCAGATGCAGCAGGCACTGGCCTCCGTCGATCCGAACCTGCCCTTCTCCGGCTTCTATGCGATGAAGGATATCCTCGCCGAAGCGCTGCTCTATCAGAGGATCGAAGTGGACCTGCTGGTCGCGATGGCCGCGCTGGCGCTGCTGCTCTCGATCGTCGGCATCTATGGTCTGGTTTCGAACCTGGTGGTGCAGCGCACTCGCGAGATCGGCATTCGCATTGCACTCGGCTCTTCGTTCAGAGAGGCGATGATCGAGATCGGACGCTCCGGAGCCATCGCCACCGCCATCGGCATCGCCGCCGGATTGGCGCTGTCTCTCATTGCGCTTCGCGTGATGCGCAGCGTCATTTATGGCGTTCGCACATACGATCCTGCGACGCTCGCGGGAGTCACCCTGCTGCTTGCCGCAGTGGCTTTAACCGCATCTCTGCTCCCCACCCTAAGGATCATGCGAATCGACCCCTCTTCAACCCTGCGCGAGGAATAACACTCGGACTTTATGATCAAACTACGCAATCTGGAACGAAGCTATAAGACCGCCGCGGGACAGACGTGGGTCCTGCGCCGCATCAACCTCGACATCAAACAGGGCGAATTTCTCACCCTGATGGGGCCTTCGGGCGCGGGAAAATCTTCTCTGCTGAACATACTCGCATTGCTCGATGATGAGTGGCGCGGCGAATACTGGTTCCGTGAACAGCCGGTGCACGAACTCAAGCGCAAGCAGCGCGGAGACCTGGCGCGCCGCAACACCGGCATGGTCTTCCAGAGCTACCACCTGATTGAAGACCTCACCGTCGCCGAGAACATCGACCTGCCGCTCTCATACAAAGACATCCCGCGTCTTGAACGCCAGAGCATGGTCGCCGACGTGCTCGACCGATTCCAGATCGTCGCCAAAAAAGATCTCTATCCCAACCAGCTCTCCGGAGGACAACAGCAACTGGTCGGCATCGCGCGCGCCATCATTCACAAGCCGCCGCTGCTGCTGGCAGATGAGCCGACCGGCAATCTCCACTCCGGGCAGGCGAAGGAGATCATGCAGTTGTTCCGCGAGCTAAACGACGAAGGCGTCACCATCGTGCAGGTGACCCACTCCGAGGCCAACGCCGAGTATGGCTCCCGCACCATTCAACTGCGCGACGGCTGGATCGTCAGCGACAGCAAAAATCCCATCCTCCATGAGGCCGCCCGACAGTGAACGACCGTTTAAGACAGACATCGGCATTGCTTGCCCTGCTTGCGATGTTGGCCACCACACTGACCGCGCAGGAAGCGACGCCCAATGCGCCGCAACCCGCGGCCCAGACTACTCCGCAGGCATTTCAGATCCAGACGCCGTTCCGGTTGCAGATGCCGAAATCGTATTCTCCGATAGCGCCTTATACGCCCAGCACGGTGCCGGAGCCGGCGCTGGTGAACTCGGCGCGGCTTAACCAGCTTATTCGCGGCGGCAAGCTCTACCTTTCTCTGAAAGACTCGATCAATCTGGCGCTGGAGAACAGCCTCGATCTCATGATCGCGCGCTACAATCTGCCCATTGCCGATACCGATATCCTGCGCACCCAGGCTGGGGGCACCTTTCGCGGAGTCAATACCGGCCTGGTGCAAGGCACCCTGGGCGGCGGCGTCGGGGGATACGGAACGGGCGCTCCCGGCGCGGGCGCCGGCGGCACCAGCAGCGGCGCCGGTGGAGCCGGCGGCGGAGCGGGCGGACTGGTCCAATCCACCCTCGGCGCCGGCACGCTGGTCTCCTCCTACGATCCGCAGATCACCGGTAATCTCGGTTTCGAGCGTCAGACGCTGCCACTCTCCAACCTGCAACTCTATGGAGTACCCACGCTGCAGACGAACACCGGAAACGTGACTCTGGGATACTCGCAAGCATTTCCCACCGGCACCACCATATCCGCGAAATTTGACAACAATCGCCAGACCCTGAACAGCCCATTCAGCACTCTTTCTCCGGTCCTGAACTCGCAATTTGCTTTCAATTTCCGCCAGCCATTGCTGGCGGGGTTCGGCTTCGGACCCAACCTGCGCTACCTGCGCATCGCAAGGAACAACAAAAAGATCTCCGACATCGCCTTCAAAGACCAGGTGATCGCCACCGTCACGCAGATTGAAAATATCTACTGGGACCTGGTCAGCGCGTATGAACAGGCGCAGGTGAACGAGCAATCTCTGGCCTTCGCGCAGCAATCATTCGAGAACGCCAAGAAACAGCTACAACTCGAAGCCATTCCCGCTATGGATGTATTGAAAGCGGAGGCCGAGGTCTCAAAGCGCGATCAAGACCTGACCGTCGCCAAGACCAATCTGCAACTGCAGGAATCGCTGATGAAGAACGCGATCACCAAAACACTCGATGATCCCACGCTCGAAGAGATGCCGGTCGTCCCCACCGACCAGATACAGAACATGGGCCCGCAAGCGAATACGCCCATTCTCGACCTTATCAACGCGGCGCTGAGCGACCGCCCCGAGTTATCGGAATCCGCGGTGGATCTCACCAACCGCCAAATCAGCCGCAAGGCGGCCAAGAACGCGCTGCTGCCCACCATAGATTTGATCGGTACCTACATCGGCACCGGCCTGGCGGGTCCGCTCAATCCCATATCCGTCATCCCCGGGCCCTCGCTCGTGCCTGGCGATTTCGGCGGCGCGTTCAACAACGCGTTCAACAACTCATCGCCGGATTACTTTGTTGGCCTCAGTCTTAACATTCCGTTGCGTAATCGTGTCGCCAAGGCCGACCAGTTCCGCTCCGAGCTCGAGTACCGCCAGGCTGAGGTGCGCTTGCAAGAGCTTAAGAAGCAGATCCGCATCGAAGTACGCAACGCGCAATATGCCTTGCAGCAGAGCCGCGCGCGGGTGGACGCCGCCGGCAAGGCCCGCGACCTCGCCTCCCGCACCTTCGACATTACCAAGAAGGAGCAGCAACTCGGCGCGGGGTCGAGCTTTCAGACGCTCGGCGCGCAGCGCGATCTCGCTGTCGCCGAACTCGATCTGGTAAACGCCATGACCATCTTCCAAAAGGCAAAAGTGGAGCTCGCGCGCGCCACTGGCAAGACCCTGGAAGATAATGACATACTCATTCAGGATGCAATCAATGGTACCGTCAGCGCTCGAAACGCGGCCCCCAACCCCTAAAGGCCAGCGACAGGACGAAATGCAGAGCCAGCAAAAGAGCCCCGGCCGCGCGAACAAGCCCCGCAGGCCGCGGGTCTTGGCCGCCGATGACCAGCAGGACATCCTCGACGCAATCGAATTGCTGTTGCGCTCGCAGGGCTATGACGTGGACAGCGTGCGCTCTCCGCTGCTGGTGCGCGAGGCCCTTGCCAACAACACCTACGATGCCGCCATGATCGACCTGAATTACACTCGCGACACCACTTCTGGAAGCGAGGGCCTGGACCTGCTCTCCGAGATCGTCGCCATCGACAGCAATCTTCCCGTGATCGTTATGACCGCCTGGGGAAACGTGCAACTCGCAGTGGAAGCGATGCGCCGCGGCGCACGCGACTTCATCCAGAAGCCGTGGGACAACGAGCGCTTGCTCTCCATCGTGCGGGTGCAAATCGAACTTTACTCTGCATTGCAGCAGGCGCAACGCCTTGAAGCCGAGAACCTGCTGCTGCGCGCCGACAACCGGCCAGAATTCATCGCCACATCTCCCGCCATGCACTCAGTGCTTGAAACCATCACCCGCGTCAGCCCATCGGATGCCAATGTGCTGATCACGGGAGAGCACGGCACCGGGAAAGAGGTGGTCGCGCAGACCATCCACGCGCTCTCCGCCCGCGCCTCTCGCTCGCTGGTCGCAGTCAATACCGGAGCGCTCTCTGAAGGCGTCTTCGAGAGCGAACTCTTCGGCCACGTGAAGGGAGCTTACACCGACGCCAAGACGGACCGCATCGGGCGCTTCGAACTGGCCCACGGCGGCACCATCTTTCTCGATGAGATCGGCAACGTCCCCGTGCGCCAGCAGGCGAAGTTGCTGCGCGTATTAGAGTCCGGAGAAATCGAGCGCGTCGGCTCCTCCCGCATGCGTCAGGTGGATGTGCGCGTTGTCTCCGCCACCAACATCAATCTCCGTGCGGCCTGCGCCGCGGGACAGTTTCGCGAAGACCTGCTCTTCCGGCTTAACACCGTCGAAGTGGACTTGCCTCCACTGCGCGAGCGCAAGGAAGACATTCCCGTCCTTGCCGGTCATTTTTTGTCGCGCTACGCCACGCGCTATCGCCGCCAGATCCGCGGCATCGAACCCGCCGCCATGCAGATGCTGCTGCAATATGCTTGGCCGGGCAATGTCCGCGAACTGGAACACACCCTGGAGCGCGCAGTGCTGATGTGCCGGGCCTCGGAAATCCAGCCCTCGGACCTTGGTCTGAACCCGCAGCGCGCGCCATCACAAAATATGGAAGAGATGGGCCTGGAAGCGGTTGAAACCATTCTTATCCGCAAGACCTTGCAGCGCTTTCAAGGGAACGTGAGCCAAACCGCCGAAGCCCTCGGACTCAGCCGCGGCGCGCTCTATCGCCGCATGGAAAAGTATGGCCTCTAGTCCGCATCCGGCGCTGCCTGCCAGGGTTGTGGAGCCCTCTCTTCTTCATCCGGTGAAGCGCAAGCGCCATCTATACGAGCGTCGCATCCGATTATTTTCGCTGCTATCGGTAGTACCCGCGCTCGCGACCGCGACAGTGCTCATCTCCTTGCAAAGCTGGACACTCGGATCCAAGCTCGCGCTGATCGCGCTTTTGGTCTTCCTCTCGCTCATTCTCGAGGCGTTGCTGCACGAGCAAGTGGTACGCCCCTTGCAGACGCTCGCCAACGTGATCTCCGCTTTGCGGGAAGAGGATTATTCGTTTCGCGCGCGCGGCGCCGCCCCTAACGATGCCTTGGGTGAGTTGGCGCACGAGGTCAATACGCTCGCCGATTTGCTGGCCGACCAGCGCACCCATGCCATTGAAGCCTCCGAATTGTTGCGCCGGGTCATCGAAGAGATTGACGTACCGCTCTTCACCTTCGACCGCGACCAATCTCTTAAATTGGTAAACTCCGCCGGCGAACGCCTCCTGCAGCAACCCTCCTCGAGGCTGCTGGGGCGCAGCGCGGACGACATTGGACTCGCGCCCTACTTGAAGTCGAGGGGCGAGAACCATGCCGCATTCAGCCCCTTCAACCCCAATTCCCGCTGACTGGTGCGCCGCATTTCATTTCGGCAAAATGGCGTCCCGCATACCCTCATCGTGCTCTCCGATGTAAGCCAGGCTTTGCGCGAGGAAGAACGCAGCGCCTGGCAGCGGCTCATCCGCGTGCTGGGACATGAACTCAATAACTCTCTTACTCCGATTAAATCCATTGCGGGAACTCTCTCCCATCGGCTTACTCACGCGGTGATCGAGGAAGACCAGCGCAAGGATTTCGCCAAAGGGCTGGGCATCATTGAAGCCCGCGCCGCATCCCTCAACCGATTTCTGCAGGCATATCGCCAGTTGGCGCAAATGCCAAGACCTGCGCTGGCGCCCGTCCAGTTGCGCCCGCTGCTGGAACGCATTGCCGCGCTCGAAGTTCGCGTCCCGGTGAGAGTCAACCCTGGCAGGGATGCAACGCTGAT
>JBDTLH010000020.1:0-6441 GCA_039934875.1 Acidobacteriaceae bacterium
CTGCCGCGCTGGATCCATCAATACAACTGGCATCGGCCGCATACCAGTCTTAACTTCGCCGCCCCTATCAGCCGCTCAGGTCTCGAATGGAATAACCTGTTGACACACCACACGTAGGTATGCGCCATTTGGGGCCATGCTGGCGGCGACTTGAGGATAGCACGACGGAATGCCGTCCCTGGCGGGACTCGATTCTTGGAACTCCTGTACCCACCTCTGACGAGGTGGGCTGAACTATGCCGCGCCTCCGGCGCTGGACGTGGGCGGAGGTGGACGGTGCAGCGCCTTCGGCGGTGACGTGGGCGGAACTGTTCCGCGCCTTCGGCGCTCGCACTTCCCTCTTAATCTCCGGACGGTCCGCTTTCAGCATCTCCGGACGGTACAGCTTTCAGCGGCCCGGAGACGGCACTACAAATCCCCTTGTGCTCTGGTCATTTACAATTTCCATAGTGAACCGCCATTTGTTGACCATTGCCGTGGTGATCTTTGTGCTTGCCCCCGCGGTAACGGGCGAGCCCATCACATTCCACGAAGCGGTGACGCTGGCGGTAAAGAACGCTAAGGCGATCTCGATTGCCCATGCGGACGGGATTCGGGTCCGCAATGCCTATCAGGAGGCGCGGAATGCGTTCATTCCCCAGGTATCGTTAGGCTCGGGACTGGGTTATACGTTCGGGTTTCCGCTGGGTACACCTTCGATCTTCAGCGTCAACAGCGCCAGCACGCTCTACAACCCGGCGCAGCGGGAATATATAAAATCGGCGAAGTTTGAGATCACCGCCAGCGACATGTCGTTGCGCGACAAACGGCAACAGGCCATCCTCGATACTGCCGTAACCTATGCCGATCTTGACCGCCACCAGTCCGCGCTGGCGGTTCTGAGCGACGAGACGGGCGCGGCTGGACAGGCATACGCGATTGCGCAACAGCGAGTGCGGGCGGGGGTGGAGGCCGCGGTCGAGGAGACGCGGGCCAAGCTGACCCTGGCCAGGCTACGGCTGAAGCAATCCCAAATCAAGAGCGAAACCGATCTGCTGCGCTTGCGCATGTCGCAGTTGACGGGCCTGCCTGCGAACGGCCTGAGCACGGTTGCGGACTCGATGCCGCACTTGCCAGCGCCGCCGATGGTCGATGAGGAGCTGGCGGCAGCCAATGACGCCGCGGTAGTCAAGGCCGCGCAAAGCGACGCCGCGGCTAAGGACCACGCGGCGGTGGCGGAGCACAAGCAACTGTATCCTCAGGTCAACCTGGGGGCGCAGTATGCGCTGTTCTCCAACGCGATCAACAATTACAGCCAGTACTACCGCAATTTTCAAAAGAACAATTTCGCCTTCGGCCTGGACATCAAGGTGCCGATCTTTAACTCGGTGCAGCGCGCAAAATATCGCGAAGCTCTCGCCGACGCCAGCAAAGCTCATGGGGTGGCGGAGGACACGCGCGACCAGGTAGCGGGGGAGATTCTGCGCTTGCAGCGCGCCTCGCAGCAGTTGGCGCAGGCGCAGGAGATCGCCGAGCTGGAATTTCAGCTTGCGCAATCCGATACCGCTGCCGTGCGCGCCCGCAATGAGAGCGGCCAGGCTTCTCCTAAAGACCTGGCGAACTCGCTGGTGGCGGAGGAAGAGAAGCGCGGCGCCATGCTCGATGCCCGCTTCAACTATCAGCAGGCGCGGTTGCAACTGATGCGCCTGACCGGCGATATCGAGGGCTGGGCCAAGGCCGGCGGAGCGCCCGCTCCGTAGGCAGCCTCCAGTCTCCAGCTACCGGTTTGCTGCTGCCAGCCGCTTGAACATCCGGCAGCTTCGTTCCCCTAATCGACTAGAATAGAGTGTTGGACTGCGGCCTCGGCATTGCCTGATAGAACCGCCAGTCCCCAAAGGAATTTACAGTGATCGGTGAAAAAGCATTCTCTAAAGTATTCGGCTCCAAGAACGAGCGCCAGGCGAAGCGCATGGGGCCGCAGGTTGCGCTAATCAATTCACTCGAACCAGAGATCGAAAAGCTTACGGATGCGGAGCTGCGCGGCAAAACCGACGAGTTCCGCCGCAGGTTGCGCGAAGCGCTGGCGTCACGCCCTGATATGGAGCAACTGCTCTCCAGCGGCACCAAGCTGACCGACGACCAAAAATCGGCGCTGCAAGGCGCGCTCGACGGCATTC
The DNA here is from genome assembly GCA_039934875.1 of Acidobacteriaceae bacterium. Classification (GTDB taxonomy): domain Bacteria; phylum Acidobacteriota; class Terriglobia; order Terriglobales; family Acidobacteriaceae; genus JBDTLH01. Next base: position 2,157 of record JBDTLH010000020.1, read on the forward strand.
TGCCGGAGGCCTTCGCCGTGGTGCGCGAGGCGGGCAAACGGGTGGTCAACATGCGCCACTTCGACGTGCAGATGATGGGCGGCATGGTGCTGCACTCCGGACGCATCTCGGAGATGAAGACCGGCGAGGGCAAGACGCTGGTCGCGACCCTTCCCGTGTATCTCAACGCGCTCGCGGGGCGCGGCGTGCATGTGGTCACGGTCAACGATTATCTCGCCAAGCGCGACGCGTAATGGATGGGCAAGATATACACCTTCCTAGGCCTTACCGTGGGCGTGATCGTCAATGACCTTAGCGACGAGGAGCGCAAGCACGCCTACGCCGCCGATGTGACTTACGGCACCAATAACGAGTTCGGCTTCGATTATCTGCGCGACAACATGAAGTTCGATCTCAAGGACTTCGTGCAGCGCGGCCACTACTTCGCCATCGTGGACGAAGTGGACTCGATCCTGATCGATGAGGCGCGTACCCCGCTGATCATCTCGGGACAGAGCGAGGAATCCACCGATAAGTATTACAAAGTGAACCGCATCATTTCGTCACTCGAGCTCGGCGAGGAGATCGATCGCGGACTCGATCAGGAGAAGATCCTGACCGGCGATTACGTGGTGGATGAGAAGCACAAGACCATCTCCGTGACCGATGCGGGTTGGGAGAAGATCGAGAAGCTGCTGGGCATCGGCAACATCGCCGAGGTGGAGAACTGGGACCTCAAGCACCACGTCGAGACCGCCATCAAAGCCCACAATCTTTATCGCCGCGATGTGGAATACGTGGTGAAGGATGGCGAAGTCATTATCGTGGACGAGTTCACCGGACGTCTGATGCCGGGCCGCCGCTGGTCGGATGGATTGCATCAGGCAGTGGAGGCGAAGGAGGGAGTGAAGATCGAGCGCGAGAACCAGACGCTCGCCACCATCACCTTCCAGAACTACTTCCGCATGTTCAATAAACTCGCGGGCATGACCGGCACGGCGGAGACCGAGGAGGCCGAGTTCCAGAAAATTTATAACCTCGACATCACGGTAGTACCGACCAATCGCCCCATGCAGCGCAAAGAATATCCGGATGTTGTGTATCGCACGGTCAAGGAGAAGTTCAACGCCGTCGCCGAGCAGATCGAGGAGATGCACAAGACCGGGCAGCCGGCGCTGGTCGGCACCATATCCATCGAGAAGTCGGAGCACCTCTCGGACCTGCTCAAGCGGCGCGGCGTGAAGCACGTGGTCTTGAACGCCAAGTATCACGAGCGCGAGGCGGAGATCGTCGCGCAGGCGGGGCGCTTCGGCACGGTCACCATTGCAACCAATATGGCGGGCCGCGGCACGGACATCGTGCTCGGCGGCAATGCCGAATTCATGGCGCGGCAGGAGGCGGTCAAGACCGGCTCGGCCCGCTCCGTCGAGTTCGATAGCGGCGATATCGAGTCGCTGGGCTCGGGCAGCGGGTTGATGCGCTTCTACTACTCCGGCGCGGAGTATGAAATGGCGGTGGAACAATGGACGCCGCTGTTGCAGAAATTTGAAAAGCAGGTGCTCGAAGACCGCGACCGCGTGAATGCCGCGGGAGGGCTGCACATCCTGGGCACGGAGCGCCACGAATCCCGCCGCATTGACAACCAGTTGCGCGGGCGCGCGGGACGTCAGGGCGATCCCGGAAGCTCGCGCTTCTATCTCTCGCTTGAGGACGATCTCATGCGCATCTTCGCCAAAGAATGGGTCTCGAAGCTGCTGCAGCGGCTGGGCATGGAAGAAGGCGTGCCCATCGAATCGGGGCTGATTACCCGGCGCATCGAATCCGCGCAAAAAGCTGTGGAGGCGCAACACTTCGAGTCCCGCAAGCACGTGCTGGAATATGACGACGTGATGAACAAGCAGCGCGAGGCGGTCTATGGCTTGCGCCGCGTACTGCTGGAGGGACAGGACCAGAAGGCAATGGTGCTGGAGGAGTTCGTGGCCGACATTCTCGCCGCCCTGCTCGATAAATATGCGCCCAAGAGCCAGCATCCCGACCAGTGGGACCTGGAGCCCTTCAAACAACAGATCTTCACCCAGTTCGGCGTGGACATCAATCGCGAAGGGCTGGATTTGGGCAAGATGAACCGGCAGGAGATGGGCGATGAGATCTTCGATCGGCTCAAGCTGCGCTACGACGCCAAGGAGGCGCTGATCAGCCCCGACCAGATGCGCTACCACGAGCGCATGATCATGTTGAGCGTGCTCGACGGGCTGTGGAAAGACCATCTGCTGGCGATGGACCACCTGAAAGAGGGCATCGGGCTGCGCGGGTATGGACAGCACGATCCGCTGGTCGAGTACAAGAAGGAATCGTTCGATATGTTCGAAGCGATGATGAACCGTTTTCAAGAGGAGACGGTCCGCTTCCTGTACCTGATGCAGATCATGGATGCGAATGGCAACGAGGTAATGCCCGCTGGGTCGGTGGTGAAGCGCGAGCAAACGCCTGGAAGCGTTCCACTGAATGGCAATGGCGCAGGCAGCATTGGCCAAACCAGCGCTCCGCGCATGGTTGCGCCGACGGAGTTCATCGAGCCAGCGTCGTTTCCGATTCCACTGCCCGAGACACCTCGGCAGTCGGCGGCGTCGGCGACACAGAATGGCAGGGGCAAGACTTCGATGGACAACTTCGAGAAGGAGTTCCTGCGCAAGAAGCAGCGCGAGCTGGATTCCGCGCGCAAAGCAGGCGGCGGAGTCGCGGAAGCGGTCGCTCCGAGAAGGACCGGCGAACAGGCGGGACGGAATGATCCTTGCCCCTGTGGGTCGGGGAAGAAGTATAAAAAGTGCCACGGGGCGTGAGGGGCTATGGGCCGCGAACACAGTTTGCCAAAGTGTTCGCGGGCATTTTTTCTCCCAGGCTGCCATGCCTATCCGCAGTCATCGTCGGTCCGATCGAGAGTGCGAAGCGACACCGGGCGGTGCTGCTCACGCGGGCGATTGTAGCTCATCATCCCAACCGCCATGCCGGCCAGCAGTGACCGGAGGGGCGGCGAACTGCTGTTCTGCTGGATTTTTTGCGGGATGAAGTCTAATTCTCTCGCGGAATGCATCGAAAAAGAGTTAAAACAACTGGGGAGCGAAAAAAAGGAATCTTGGCCCAGGCAAACAGCAGGATGCCCAAGCCCCTTGCTTCCACGAGTTTCAATTCGAGGTGAAACGATGCAAACGGCGCTGGTTGCGGAGCGGCGGGAAGAGTGCCTGGGCGCGGACCTGGCGAAGATCGGACGCTGGCTCCATGCGCTGGGATTCGCTCCGGCCACTGCGGGAAATCTCTCCCTGCGGCTTGACCAGGAGCGCATTCTGGCGACCCCGACCGGTTGCAGCAAGCGGCTGCTGAAGGGCCGCGACATGGTGACTGTCGATCTGATGGGCAGACAGTTGAGCGGCACTCGCGGCGTGACCAGCGAAATCGGGATGCATCTGGCGGTATATCAAATGCGCGATGATGTGAATGCGATCGTGCACGCTCACCCGCCGGTAGCGACGGCGTTCGCGTCCTCGGGGCTGGCGCTCGATGAGCCGTTGTGCGCGGAGATTTTGATGACCTTGGGCAAGGTCCCGCTGGCGCCCTACGCCACAACCGGAACGACAGCGGTGGCGGAGAGCCTGGCGCCTTTGATTCCAGATCACGACGCCATCCTCCTGGCAAATCACGGCGTAGTAACTTATGGACGCGATTTGATGGAGGCCTACCTGCGCATGGAGGCGGTGGAGCACTTCGCGCAGGTAGCGCTGGCGGTACGACAGATCGGGTCCCCGCAACCCTTGGGGAGGCAGGAGATTATGGCGCTGCATACCGCCAAGGTCAAATACCTGCGGCAGGGAACGGCGCTGGCTGCGGCATTGGATTGATATTTCGCGGCTGCAGCCAGCATTGGCGATTGTCCGCATCTAAGCAGCAGGAGAGATTTTGCCATATTCGTTCAGCTTCCTGTCCCTATTTGTCTTTGCTCTAGCGAGCAAGTGGTTTCATTGGCTGATCAGCTTTGGCTCCTTCGGCCTGGTCGGACTGGGGATACTGGATGCGTCGGTGGTGCCGCTGCCGGGGAGCCTGGACCTGCTCACGATCATTCTGTCGGCGAACAAGCACGAATTCTGGCTGCTGTATGCCGCGGCCGCATGGGTCGGTTCCGTCGGCGGCGGCTTCATGACATATGAACTGGGGCGCAAAGGCGGCAAAGAGCTGCTGGAGAAGAAGGTCCCCAAGAAGCAATTGGAGCGGGTCTATAAATGGATGGAGGCCCACAGCTCGCTGACCCTGTTCA
>JBDTLH010000021.1:0-16491 GCA_039934875.1 Acidobacteriaceae bacterium
AGTCCCTATGCGGCCATGCGCACGCAGTCCAAATCTCCACCCCAACCGCCCCCAACGGCGACACCGACACATTAGTCTGGCGGACGCTCTATGAGCGCCGCATGAAACAACTGAAGACCTGCGCAAGCTCGGTTTATCTGGAAGGCTTGAACCGCATCAGGATTTCAAGCAAGAGCGTGCCGTCGCTCGCCGCGGTCAACGCGCAACTGCTGCCGCTCACCGGATGGCAGGCGGTGGAAGTGGGCGGATTTCTTCCGGCCAAAGAATTTTTCCAGGCGCTCGCGCAACGCAAATTCCCCACCGTGGTGCGGGTACGCAAGCTGGAAGAGCTCGAATACACGCCCGAGCCGGACATCTTTCATGACGTCTTCGGCCACGTTCCGCTGCACGCCGATGAGGCCTTCGCGGCCTTCCTCCAGCGCTTCGGCGAAATCGCCGCCTGCGCCCACACGGAACTCGAGCGCGAGCGCATGACCCGGCTCTTCTGGTTCACCGTGGAGTTCGGCTTGATACGCGAGAACGGCAAGCTCAAGGTTTACGGCAGCGGCCTCATCAGCTCGCAGGCAGAGTGCGAACATGCGCTGGGCGACGATTGTCTGCGCCGTCGATTTGATCTGGTCGATGTCATGCAGCAGCCCTTCCGCCACGACGAGATGCAAGCCGTGCTCTTCGTGATCAATTCGCACTGGGAGCTGTTCGAGGCGGTAGAGACGGCGGCCAGGATGCTGGCATCGGGTGAGTTGGATAAACCATTGCAGCAGAGCACGCCGGAGAGAGTTATCGCTGGTCTTCCGCCCGGTAATGAACGAAGATCATGATGATGATGAATCGTGACTAAAATCAACAACGAATTGCCGGCGGAACGGTAGGAGGCGGCCCGTGTACTTCTCCGCATCAGAGTGGTTCGCCCTCGCGATCAGCGCCAGCTTCGCGGCGGGGCTCAATGTCTATGCCACCGTCGCGACCATGGGACTGCTGGCACGCAGCGGCGTCTTGCAACTGCCTCCGGCATTGGCTTCAATCGGAAACTGGTGGGTCATCGGCGCGGCGCTCGCTCTCTTCGCGCTGGAATTTGTCGCCGACAAGATACCCGTCTTCGATTTGCTCTGGAATGCGCTGCACACCTTCGTGCGCATTCCCATCGCGGCGCTGATCGCCTATGGGGCCACGCAGCGGCTCAGTCCTCAGGCGCAGATATTGGCCGCGGTGCTGGGCGGACTGGTGGCGCTGATCGCCCACAGCGGCAAACTCGCGGCCAGGTCGGTCGTGACTCCGTCTCCCGAGCCGGTCTCGAACGCCGCGCTTAGCCTAGGCGAAGATGTGGGGGCGATTGGATTGACCTGGTTCGCCACCCACCATCCGTTCATCGCCGCGGGCGTGACCGGGGCGGCCGTCATCACGCTGATCTTTGCCGTGCACTGGCTGGTGCGCGGAGTGCGCCGCTTCTTCTCTAGCGCCGATCAGGCCATTCATCGGGTCGAGGCGTGAGACAATTTTCTGTGGCGCCGATGCTATGAACTCCAGGACTCCATTCGCCGATATCGAGAGCGCAATCATCGCCATTCGCGAAGGGCGCATGATTGTCGTCGTCGATGATGAAGACCGGGAAAACGAAGGCGACCTGACGATCGCGGCCGAGTTCGCTACTTCTGACGTCATCAACTTCATGGCGAAGCACGGGCGCGGGCTCATCTGCCTCGCCCTTACCGAAGAGCGGCTGGATTATCTGCGTCTGGGCCCCATGACCGCGCGCAATACCTCTCCCTACGGCACTGCATTTACTGAAAGCATCGAGGCGCGCGAGGGAGTGACCACCGGCATCTCAGCGGCGGACCGCGCGCGAACGGTACAGGTGGCGATCTCGCCCACCACAAAACCCAGTGATCTGGTCCGCCCGGGGCACATGTTTCCCCTGCGCGCGCGCAAAGGCGGAGTGCTGGTGCGCGCCGGCCAAACCGAGGCGTCGGTTGATCTGGCGCGGCTCGCCGGCCTGGTCCCCGCCGGCGTGATCTGCGAGATCATGAAAGACGACGGCTCCATGGCCCGCGTCCCCGACCTGATCGGCTTTTGCGCAGCTCATGGGCTGCTCATGGTGACGGTCGCGGACCTGATCCGCTATCGCATGAAGCATGAGCGCTATGTGCATCGCGTCGCCGAGGCGATGGTGCCCACGCCCTATGGCGAGTTCCGCATGATCGCCTATGAAAGCGAAATGTCCGGAGCCGGCGAGACCCACGTCGCGCTGCTCAAGGGCGAAATCGAAGGCACCGACGACCCGGTGCTGGTGCGCATGCACTCGCATTGCCTGCTGGGCGATGTCTTCGGCGCCAGCCTCTGCGATTGCCGGGCTACCGTCGAACAATCCCTGCGTATGATCGCGCAAGAGGGGCGCGGCGCGCTGATCTATCTGCACTCCACTTCAAAAGGTTTTGAGGTGGATAAATCAGGCGCCACTCCGCAACTCCACTTTCATCATGAAGTGCGCGCCACCGCGGCAACTCCCGAGCTGCAGCGGCGCACCCAGCGTCAGATCGGCATTGGCGCGCAAATCCTCAGCGACCTCAATCTCAAGCGCCTCCGCCTGCTGACCAACCATCCCCGCCGCGTCGCCGGGCTGGAGGGATTCGGCATCGAGATTGTGGAGCAAGTGCCGATAGAGATCAGCGCAGGTGCAGTGATAAGCGGTGAACGATCAGGGACTAGCGACTAGCGACTAGCGACTAGTGACTGGCGACTGGCGACTAGTGACTGGCGACTGGAAGCTAGTGACCAGCGGCGAGTGAATTACAGGAGCTGAAACGTGAGTGAGAAACACACCACTGCGGCAGTCCGCATCGAATCCGACAGCATGGGAACAATCGACGTCCCCGCTGACCACTACTGGGGCGCGCAGACCGAGCGCTCGCTGCACCATTTTGCCATCGGCGAAGACGTCATGCCGCGTGAGCTGGTGCGCGCCTTTGCCGTGCTCAAGAAGGCGGCGGCCCTGGTAAATCAAGATCTGGGCAAGCTGCCCAAAGAGAAGGCCGATCTCATTGTCCGTGCCGCCGACGAGGTCATCGCAGGCAAGCTGGCTGCGGAATTTCCCCTCCGCATCTGGCAGACCGGGTCCGGCACCCAGACCAACATGAACGTGAATGAGGTGATCTCCAACCGCGCCATCGAACTCGCGGGCGGAGAGATGGGCAGCAAGAAACCCATTCATCCCAATGACGATGTGAATATGTCGCAATCGTCGAACGATACCTTCCCCACCGCGATGTATATCGCGGCGGCGAGTGTGGTAAAGCAACAATTGATGCCCGCAGTCGAGCGCCTGCATGACGCGATTGCCGCGAAGGCGAAGCAGTTCGAAAATGTGGTAAAGATAGGGCGCACCCATCTGCAGGATGCGACCCCGCTGACCCTGGGGCAGGAGATGGGTGGATGGGCCAGCCTGCTCCAGCGCGATCTCGACCGCATCCAATCGACCCTCGGCGGCCTCTATGAGTTGGCAATCGGAGGCACCGCCGTCGGCACCGGATTGAATGCGCATCCCGAATTTGCCCAGCGGGCGGCGGCGAAGATCGCGGAATTGACCAGCCTGCCCTTCCGCTCGCATCCCAACAAATTCGCCGCGCTCTCCGCGCATGATGAGCTGGTCTTCGCCAGCGGCGCGCTTGAGACGCTCGCGGTGTCTCTAATGAAGATCGCGAATGACGTCCGCTGGCTGGCATCGGGGCCGCGCTGCGGGCTGGGCGAACTGGTTCTGCCGGAAAACGAGCCGGGCAGCTCCATCATGCCCGGTAAAGTCAATCCCACGCAGAGCGAGGCGATGACCATGGTCGCGGTGCAGGTGCACGGCAACCACGCCGCGATTGCCTTCGCCGGCAGCCAGGGCAACTTCGAATTGAACGTCTTCAAGCCGGTGATGATCTACAACTTCATGCATTCGGTGCGGCTGTTGACTGACACCTGCCACATGTTTGTGGAATTTTGCGTGCAGGGCATGGAAGTCAACCTGCCCCGCATCAACCATTACGTCGAGCGCAGCCTGATGCTGGTGACCGCGCTCAATCAGCACATCGGATACGACAAAGCCGCAAAGCTCGCTAAGACCGCGCATACCGATAATCTCTCGTTGCGCGAAGCCAACCGCAAGCTGGGATACCTCACCGAAGAAGAATTCGAACGCTTGCTCAGGCCGGAGAACATGACCCGGCCATAAGCGACAAAAGCAACCACAGAGGACACTAAGGAATGCACGAAGGTACACGGAGAAATAAAATTGTCTTTCCTGTTTTCCCGGTTCCCGTTCCTCTTTGTGCCCTTCGTGGGACCTTCGTGTCCTTTGTGGTTGCTTTTAGCCGCTAGAATCGAAACATTATGTTCGACGTACTGGTGATCGGCGCGGGACCCACGGGCATGGCGTGTGCCATCGAGGCGCAGCGCGCGGGTCTGCGCTCGCTGCTGGTGGATAAAGGCTGTCTGGTCAATTCGCTCTTTCACTATCCCGCGAACATGACCTTCTTCACCACGCCGGAATTACTCGAGATCGGCGATATCCCGTTTTCCAGCCCCAATACCAAACCAACGCGCGCTGAAGCCCTCGAATATTACCGCAAAGTTGCCGAAAAATACGCGCTCGATATTCGGCAGTATCAAAACGTCGAATCCGTCGCAGGCAGCGACGGAGAGTTCCGTGTCCACGCCGTTGACCAGCATGGGCGCCCCCACGTGTATGAGGCGCGCAAGCTGGTTATAGCTACAGGCTATTATGATCTGCCCAACTATATGCATGTCCCCGGCGAAGATTTACCCAAAGTTGCGCACTACTATCACGAGCCGCATCCTTACTATGACCGCGAGGTGCTGGTCATCGGAGGCAAGAATTCGGCGGCCATCGCGGCGCTCGAATTGTGGCGGCATGGGGCCAAGGTAACGCTCGTCCATCGCGGCCCGGCGCTGCATCGGCATGTGAAATATTGGATACTGCCCGACATCGAAAACCGTATCAAACACGGCGAAATCCGCGCCTACATGAGTACTAGTGTGCGCGAAATCCGGCTCGATTCCGCGCTCCTTGACACTCCAGACGGAGAGCGCGAGATCGCCAACGACTTCGTCTTCGCGCTCACCGGATACCATCCTGACTTCGCGCTGCTCGAATCGCTCGGCGTGCGAATCACGGAAAATTGCAGCCGCCCCGAGCACGATCCGCAGACGCTGGAGAGCAATGTTAAAGGAATCTATCTCGCCGGCGTCATCCTTGCCGGAAAACGCACCAATGAAATTTTCATCGAAAACGGCCGCTTCCACGGGCGCATGATTGCCGCGGATCTAGCGCGCAAGCTGGCGCCGGCCGTCGTCAATCCATAGCCAATCTTGCGTTTGTCCGCTCTCCCGCCACGAATACGAAATAAGTCCCCAGCCCCGCCAGCATCGCCACCCTTGCCTTCCCTCCATGCTCTCTTCCTCGCCTCGGTGGCTGCTTTTTCCTCGCGTCGGTTGCTCCTGTCATACTTTACCCATGCGGCCCAGCGAACAATTCGACCGTCGCCAGGCCATCGTGGGAATGGCGGCCCTGTTTGCCGCCCTCGCCCTTCCCCCCGGTTCCCCCACAGAAACTCCCAACAGGAGAAACTCCATGACCATCACCTGCTTCATCCGCTATCAAATCGATCCCTTCCAGCGCGACGCCTTCAAGAAATACGCTGAGAACTGGGGACGCATTATCCCCCGCTGCGGCGGCCACCTCCTCGCCTACTTCCTCCCCTACGAAGGCACCAACGATATCGGATGGGGCCTGATCTCCTTCGCCAGCCTCGCCGCCTATGAAGCCTACAAAGCGCGCCTCCGGACCGACCCCGAAGCCCGCGAAAATTTCGCCTTCGCCCAATCCAAGCGCTTCATCCTCCGCGAAGAACGCAACTTCGTCGAAGTCGTGGACGCCACCTTCAACCTCCCATCCACCCTCGCCGCCCCCGCGCAATGACCACGCAGTACCCAATCACGCAATACGCAACGTCCACGCAATACGAACGGAGCGCCCATCGTCCGCCAGCAACACCTTAGCGCTCCTGTCGCATCAATGGGTTCCTCTTGGAGTGGGTGGAGGTGTTCCGTTTAACTGTTGGCCAAAGAAATCGTCTACCCGATGCCAGGCATCACGCAGCACGTGTTCGCGGTCGAAATAGTGAAACTCTCCCGGATACATCATGAACTGAAGCAGATCGCCCTTGTTCTTTTTTAGCGCCTCATCGATCAGCCGAACAGACTCCAGGTAAGGTACGTTTACATCCGCCGTCCCATGCAACACCAGCAATGGGCGCTGTAGTTGATCGATGTGCGAGAGCGGAGAAGCCTTGGCATACACCTGCGGATTCTGCTCCGGCGTTCCGATGCGGCTGGCCGTCCACTCGCCGTGATAGGGATCTCCGTAATACATAACGTAGTCCACCACCCCCGCCACATCCACTCCCGCCCGAAACAGCGTAGGTTGGTCCGTCATTGCGATCAGTGTGAAAAAGCCTCCGTAGCTCAATCCCCAAACTCCGATGCGGTCGGGATCTACATAGTCCAGCGTCTTCAGATAGTTTGCCGCCATCCATGCATCCTTCGCGTCGCGATCGCCAATATCCATGTAAACGCCGTCGCGCCAATCGCGGCCATAGCCGGTGCTGCCGCGGTAGTCCGGCGCGAACACGATATAACCCTTCTGCAATAGATATTGATGAAAGCTGTAATAGACCGCGTAATTGCGCTCAATATGCCATCCATCGTAGTTCTGGTTGATGCCGTCGCCATGAATCCACAGGATCACCGGATGCTTCTTCGTGCGGTCGAGGTCCTTGGGTACAAACAGCCAGCCTGGAACACTCTTTCCATCCGCTCCCGGATAATGCACGAATTGCGGCTCTACAAGTGCCGTACGGTCCATCTCCGCCGGCATAGAGTCGGACAATCGATTAGGCCGGGCACCCGGCTGCGCAGTGATCGCGAACAGATCGGCGGAGTTGTGCGGGTCAGTGTGCTGATACACCAGCTCCTTGTCGTCAGGAGACCACGATGGCTCTATGTCCGTGCCACGCTCGGAAGTCAGCCGGTCCACTTTGACATGCGCCAGGTCCGTTCCGATCGTCGCCACATAAAGATGCCGGTCGCCAGCCTGACCGGGCTCATTCGCGTCATACGCGATGCGCTTGCCGTCGTGCGACCAAGCCGGTCTCCAGGCTTCAAAGTTGCCTTTTGTGATCTGCACCGGGTCACCGCCCTGCGCGGGCATCACGTAAAGATGGTCCCACCCATCACGATCGCTGATAAACGCGATCCAGCGCCCATCCGGAGATGGCTGCCCGTTCGCTTTTGCATCCCAGGGAATGCTCCAGAACAGCTCCTCCGTGTCTCGGTGGACAACTTTCGCCTGCTCTGAATGCACCTCGGCGACATAAATCATGCGGCTCTTGAAGTCGCTCGAAACGCGGTCGAACACCAGATGTTGTGGGTCGCTCCAGAAGACCGGGTCAAAACCCTCTGGCGCGGCAATGGTATCCGGATCTCCTCCGCTTGCCGCCACTACCATCAATTTGCCGGGTGTCTGCTCGGTGACCCTATAGATGATCTTCGCACCCGAATAGCCGGGCGCCTCATCGTGGTGGATGGTTTTCGATCCCGCCGTATAGACGATGTGCGATCCATCAGGCGACCACACCGGGTTGTGAATGCTGGCATCATCATGCGCGATTTTCTTCTCCGCGCCGTTGCTGAGGCTGCGTACAACTAGATCGCCGCCCTCTTGGCCGCTCGAGCGCACCAGCGCGAGCAGTTTTCCGTCCGGAGAGAGAGCAGCGTTCACCTCCCTTCCCGTCCATGCCGGACTCGCCTCGCCGCCAGTGGCGCTTACCTTCCAAATCTGGCCATCACGGGTAAAGTAAACGGCACTTCCATCGTGGCTCCAAAAGGGCTCAGAGAGGTGGCGCTCCGGGAATTTTGTAAGCGCAACCGGCGAAGTGCCTGGGTTCGACGCATCCGCCAAATATAGATTGCTGACCCCGGCCCGCTCCCAGACAAACGCGATATGGTGGCCATCTGGAGCCCACACCGGCTCTGATGGATGCTTGATGTCCATGAGCATGTCAATCGTGAGAGGAGAATGTCTGGCCGCCTGCGCGCGAGCAGCACTGCTCCAGCTTGAGAGCAAAATTACCGCGGAAACTACGAACATTTTCATCATCAAGGTTCCTTTTCCCGCTGTTTATAGCAGGGCATGTCTTTCGCAACGAGCAATGTCGCTCACGAGGGATTCTAACAACGTGAATTCTGAAGAGCAGCGCAAACATTTACCACGCCCTCTTAGAACGAGAAGCGCAGGCCGAAACGAGCGATGAACGGATTCAGCACTTGGTCTGTCGGACGTAGATAATTCGGTCCAATAGTGGATACCTGGCCCGTTAAGGTGTTCGCGTTTGTGACGTTGAAGAGATCGACGAGCGGTTCCAGGATGAAGCGGTCCCCGAGTTTAGTCGGTCGCGAGAGCCGCAGGTTTAGTAGATTGACCGCTGGCAGCCGCGTCGCTCCGCGTGTTTGCACGATCACGTTAATGGGACCTTGGTTGAGTCCCTGAAATACGGCCGTCGGAGGACCGAAGTTTGGATCAAGCGGATACCCGGTGTAGTGTTGGTAGTTGGTACTGAAGCCTACGGCTCCCGGGAATTGAAAGCTGCTGTCCAGTTTGAACACGTAGGTTGCGTCGTAATCAAGAATGCTGTCGGCACGGTTGATATTGTTGTTCGGGTTGTTGAAGTCATCCGTTAGTCCGCGGCTATAGGTTCCCTTCTTGCGCTGGATCGTGAACCCGCTCAATAACTGCCAGCGGTGTGTCATCCGTTTCTGGGCTGTAAATTCCACTGCGTGGTAGGCATTATTGTCCAGGGCTGGAATGTTCGTGATGAGAAAGTCCGATAATCCGACTTTCGCCGGAGCCAGGTTATAAATAGTGAGCGGCGCTCCAGTCAGTGGGTTGATGCTTGCCATCGCAGTGTAATCACTCGGCAGGTTCGCCACATTCCGCTCTGCATATTGTTGCTTGGTGCTGCGGTAGTAGTAGTTCGCAGCCACCCGGATGTCCGCGATGATCTGCTGCTCATAACCCACGTTTACCTCTTCGGAATACGGACGCTGGAGGTTCTTGTCCACCCGCGTGAACAAGCCGCCGGCGCCGGAGAGCAGGTTTGCCGGATTCAGCCACTCACTCTGTTGCGGAATTCCGTCGCCGTTTGTATCGATCCATGAATACGAATTGCCGCTGAAACCGTTCTGATTCAGCGTCTCCGCCAGATACGTTCCTTGGACCGCATCGAACCTGTCGAAGGCGGCGCGCAACACCGATGTACCCTTTCCTGTCACGTCATACGCCACCCCAATTCTTGGTTGGATCGTGTTCCAGCTCACGTAATCCGGAGACTGCGGATACGAACGCACCGGGAACAACTGCGGAAATGTCGCCGCAGGGCTGGTCTGCTTCGGGCTGAAGGTAGTGAAATGTTCGAAGCGGCCGCCCACGTTGATCGTGAGTCTGCGGCCTATCGTCCACTTGTCTTGTACAAAGAAAGCAAGTTCGTGATAGATACTGCGCTGGTCGTTCGGAGTGTTGAAAGCCGTCACCGACGTGCCCACTCCATTGTTGTAAAACGCGTTTATCCCCCCCAACACCCGGTAAATGTACTCGTTGAAATTGGTCGATGCATCCACGCCGAACTTCAAGTTGTGTTGCCCGTGCAGAAAATTAGATTTGAAGTAAGATGCAGACGTTGCGAATGACCATACGTGTGCCGGATTTACGTATTCAAATGGCGCCGCGCCCGTCTCTGTCGAAAGCGTCGAGTCTTGCCGGTTGAAGCTGTCTGGCCCCACCTCTGCTTGATAGCCCAACGGAAACACTTGATGCATGTAACCGAACCGGGTGTCCAGGGTAAATCCATGGAACTGGCTCATCCATTGCGTCTGCAGGATATACGCCGGCTCGATCTGCCGCCACGCTGCTTCCTGGTTGACGAATGCATAAGCAGTGTCGCGCCGGAAAAACCTGTTCTGCTCGTTGTACCACCACACGAAGTTCAGGCGGTTGTTGTTGTTCAATTGGTAATCGCTGCGCAACATGACATTCGACTGATGATTAGGATCGGTCGTCGGGTTACCGTTCTTGTCCGGAACAGACAGAATGCTCTCTTTAATGTTGTAGAGCCGCCACGAACCAAACAGCCACCACTTGTCTCTGATGAGGGGACCGCCCAAATTAACCGCGGTGTCGCGGGTCATGATAATCGGAGAGCCGGCAGCCACTGGGGTTCCTTGGAAGATAGGTTCCTTGATCGTGGCTTGGGTGGCCGCCGAATCATAATAGATGGCAGCTAGTCCATGAACGGTATTTGACCCTGATTTGGGCACCATGTTCATGTAGATACCGCCCACACCGACCTCCGCCGGAGCATCGTCGCTGACCACTTGCAATTCTTGCAGAGAATCGTTATCGACATAGAAGGACGTGAAGCCGCCCGTCGATCCCGGCCAGTTCAATCTCAATCCGTTGAAGCTATATACCTGCTCTCCCGGAGTGCTTCCGTGCACCTGCATCGTCGCCTGCTGAAAGCTCTGGCTTCCACCCACGTCAAAGTTGCTCGAGGTGGTTCCCGGCGCTTGCGCCACCGTTGACCACGTATCGCGCCCGCTGGGAATCTGCTGCAGCAGAGAATCATCGAAGTTCGTCGCCGTTTGATTGCCCGTCACATCCACCACCGGAGCGGCTGCACTGACCTCGACTGATTGCGTGACGGTTCCCAACTCAAGCTGTGCGTTGACCGTAGCCGCAAAGCCCGCCGTCAGATTCACTCCTGAACGTACCAACGACTTGAAACCTTGCACTGTATATGTCACCTGATAGGTGCCAATCGGTAAATGATCAATCAGATAGGTGCCATCCGTTTGACTCGTGACCACTTGCGGCGCCATCAGGTTCGGTCCTTGGGCTTTGATCTGCACTCCAGGAACGACCGCCCCCGAGCTATCGGTCACCACGCCGCGGATTTGCCCAGTGATGGCTACTTGCCCCCACCCGCCGAGCGAGAAAAGACAACTTGAAACTAACAGAATTAGGAAATGTTTCACGATGTGCCTCCCTGTTGTATGCCGCTGAAGCGGCAAGATTTGGCAAATCATACAACGCATCCAATAAAAAATACAATCTTTTGCACAATGCTTTTTTTGCTCAATAAGCAGCTTTGTACCTGTCCCTCTGCCTCTTCTTGGTCGTACAAACAAATCAGGCGGCGCATCTCCACTGCCCGAGTCTCTCAACGTCGGAAAAGAAGCCCCGTGAACCCCCACCCCTAAACCTCGCAACGGTAAGTGACTGCTGAGTGCTGACTGCTCAATTCTTCACCTTCTCCAACCACGCTCTCTTATACGGCTCCATCTCTAGCGAAACATAATAGAGCGGCTTTGCATTCAGGAAATGCAACTTCTCCTTGCCCCGTCGTACTACCGTCACCATGCCCGCCAACTCCAGCACCTTCAGATGTTTGCTCACCGCCTGCCGCGATACACCCGGAAACTTCCCATGCAGCTCGGTCAGCGTCAGCCCGTCCCACCACAGCAGAACGTGGAGCAACTTCCTGCGGCTCTCATCTCCCAGCGCCTTGAATACGTCATCCATACTCCATGTTTATCATCTGCCCATTTACGTCAAAGCAAGAAACTCGAGCTGCGCCATCGGAAAATCCTTGCGGTTGTCCGTCACCAGCGTGAGCGAGTGTTCGAGGGCCACCGCGGCAATCATCATATCGGCCAGGCTCAACGTCCGCCCTTGACGTGACCAGTCGCTTTTGAGATCGCCCGCCCTGCGCGCAACCGCTGCGGTAATGTCGTAACAATCAAGGCCGCTCACAAACATCTCCGTCTTCGCGCCCTCGCCCGCCCGCATCCCCGCATAAACTTCGCCTACATTGATTGCCGTCGTCGCCAGTCCGTTGCCGGAACGCACCATCTGCGCCAGAAATTCCCGGCGCCCATTCCGCAATCGCAACGCGTCAATCAACACCGTTGTGTCGAGCAGCAAAATCACCGGCTCGACCCGCGCCGATCGCTCTCCGCGCGCAATCCCCGCACCCAACCGCTTGCATCTTCGCCGATTTCAGGATGGTCACTTTCCTTCCAGGCGGGCTCCGCACTCTCCAGGAATTCGAGCAGCTTTCGTCGCCGCAGCTCTGCCCGCGCTGTCTCGACCAAAAACGCGCTGCGGCGCCGCGATCCCACCGCAGAGTCAATCTCCCGCACCAACTCCTCGGGAAGTGAAATATGTGCTCGCCGTTTGCTCACACATTGAATGTGCCATAGCAGGGCACACTCACGCAACCCACAACCCCTCTCTTGTTTATCATGCAATCAACCGGTTGCATGAAACGTGATTTAGAACCTGCGGAAATCGACTAAAAAATGCATTTTGCTATCGATTTTGCATCGTTTTTACGCGTTTTAAAGCTGCTACCATAAAGTGTGCCGCCCATCATAAATGCCCAGAAACTGACGAAATCCTACGGTGCGGCCCCCCTCTTCGAGCAGATATCCTTTACCGTCTCAGCAGGCGATCGCATCGCCCTCATCGGCCCTAACGGATCAGGTAAGTCCACCCTTTTGAAGCTCTTAGCGGGATTGGAAGACACCGATGAGGGCGAAATTTCTACTCGAAAACGCGCAAAAATCGCCATTATTTATCAGGATTCGCAGTTTCCTCCCGCAATTACCATCCGCCAAGTCATTGAAGACCCCCTTGCCGGCGCCGCCGTACCCTCCTCCGAGCGCGCGGGACGCCTCTCGGAAACCCTTGGAAAGACAGGGTTTAGCGACTTTAACCGGGAGGCCGCCACCCTCTCCGGAGGCTGGCGCAAGCGTCTCGCCATCGCCCAGGCCTTGGCCGCCGCGCCCGGGGTAGTGCTCTTCGACGAGCCTACCAATCACCTGGATCTCCAATCGATTCAATGGCTTGAAGAGATAATTGAGCGAGCTCCCTTCGCCTCTGTGATCGTCAGCCACGACCGCTACTTCCTGGAAAATACCGCAAACGAAGTGGTAGAACTCAATCGCCTCTATCCCGACGGCCTGTTGCGGGTCCGAGGAAACTACTCTAAGTTTCTGATAGAGAAGGAGTTATTCCTGGAATCGCAGGCGCAACGCCACGCCTCCTTGGAGAACCGCGTGAAAAGCGAGATTGAGTGGCTGCGCCGCGGCCCTAAAGCCCGCACCACAAAATCGAAGGCGCGCATCGACAAAGCCCACGAAATGATTGGGGATTTGGCGGATGTGAGCTCGCGCAGCCGCATAAACACTGCCAAAATCGATTTTTCCGCAACCGATCGCAAAACCAAGCGCCTGCTCGAACTCAATGGCGTAAGCTACGCGTTCGGTGACCACAAGTTGTTCAAAGGATTGGACTTCGCGGTAACCTCGAAGATGCGGGTGGGATTGGTCGGCGCCAACGGCAGCGGCAAAACCACGCTGCTGCGGCTGATGCAAGGTGAAATTGCCCCCACTTCCGGCGAAATTAGGCGCGCCGATGCGCTCAGGATCGTATATTTCGAGCAAAATCGTGTGCTCGACCCGGAGATGACCCTCAAGCGCGCACTTGCCCCGCACGGCGATTCCGTGATCTTTCAGGACCGGGTAGTGCACGTAGCCTCGTGGGCTAACCGCTTTCTTTTCAGCGCTGAACAGCTCAATCAACCAGTGGGCCGCCTCTCCGGCGGAGAGCGCGCACGGGTCCTGATTGCCAAGCTGATGCTCGAACCCGCGGACCTGCTATTGCTGGATGAACCGACGAACGATCTCGATATTCCAACCCTGGAAATCCTGGAGGAGAGCCTGCTGGAATTTCATGGCGCAATCGTGCTGGTCACGCACGACCGCTACCTGCTTGACAAGGTTTCGAGCATAGTCCTGGGTCTTGATGGCGAGGGCGGAATAGGCGCCTTCGCCGATTATCTGCAATGGGAGGCATGGCAGGCCGAAGCCAGCGCTTCAAATGATCGATCTGCGCCTTTTCAGGTTCAGGTTCAGGCTAAAGCAAACACTGCGCG
The DNA here is from genome assembly GCA_039934875.1 of Acidobacteriaceae bacterium. Taxonomy (GTDB): domain Bacteria; phylum Acidobacteriota; class Terriglobia; order Terriglobales; family Acidobacteriaceae; genus JBDTLH01. Next base: position 14,106 of record JBDTLH010000021.1, read on the forward strand.
GGAGACCGGACAACAACGCAAGAAGCTGTCTTATCTGGAAGCGCGCGAGTACACCACGCTGGAAGACCGGGTCACGGAAGCGGAAGATAGACTGCATGAGAGGCGTCAGCAGATGGAAGAGCCTTCCATCGGAACGGATGCCGCACGACTGTTGCAGGCGCAGCGGGAATTGGATGAGGCGCAGGATGTAGTGGACCAGTTGTATGCGCGCTGGGCGGAGTTGGAGACGAAGATGACGTGTGGCTGAAAGACAAGGGTGGAACCAAAGAGGGCACGACGGTTTCGCGCAGGGCACGGGGAGTACAGGTTTGGTATTTCAACCAGGTGAGCGGGTCTCGGCAAGTTAGGGGCGATGCCGGCGAAACGCAAGGTCCTTCCCCTTCGAAGCTCAGGGTCAGGATGACAAGACGAAGACTTTGCAGATAAATCCAAGGGGAATGGAAAGACGAGGAGTCGGTGATGCGGGCGGCGGTGATTACCCAATTTGGTGGTCCGGAGGTATTGGAAATACAAGATGTGCCGATGCCTGAGGCGGTTGCGGACCAGGTATTAGTGCGGGTATATGCGTCTGCCCTGAACCGGGCTGATTTATTGCAACGCAAAGGCGAATATCCCGCGCCGGCGGGGTCGCCGCAAGACATACCTGGACTGGAGTTTGCAGGAGAGATAGCGGCGGTCGGAGCGCTGGTTATCGGGTGGCAAGTGGGACAACGTGTGTTTGGCATTAGTGGGGGAGGCGCGCAAGCGGAGTACGTGGTTGCTCATGCGCGGATGCTTATGGAAATTCCTGCGGGAATGAGCTGGACGGAGGCTGCCGCTATTCCCGAGGCATTTATTACTGCTCATGACGCGCTGTGGATACAGGCACGGCTCCGTCCCAACGAACGTGTGCTGATTAACGCGGTGGGCAGCGGGGTGGGACTGGCGGCGGTGCAGTTGGTCAAAGCCATAGGGGCGCAGGCATTTGGTACTGCTCGAACCCAGAGCAAACTGGAGCGCGCCAAGCGCTTGGGCATGGTGGACGGGTGGATGGTGGGGTCTGGAAAGGAATTGTCACGCGCGGCGGCAGAACCGAAATTCGACGTTGTGCTGGAGCTCGCGGGAGGAGACTACGTGGGCGGCGATCTGGCGGCGTTGGCCCTGAAAGGCAGACTAATGCTGGTCGGCACCATGGCTGGAAGCATAGCAAATATCAATCTATCTCTGGTTTTGACGAAGCGGCTGCGCGTGACTGGCACGGTGCTGCGTTCGCGCCCGTTGGAGGAAAAGATCGCGGCGACGCAGGTTTTCGCGAAAGAGGCGCTACCGTTATTTGCTAAGGGAGAGTTGCAGGCCGTGGTAGGCCAGACCTTTTCCTTGAATCAGATAGTCGAGGCGCACCGGTATATGGAGAGCAATAGCAATACCGGCAAGGTAGTTTTATCTATGCGCGAGGAGAGCAATGTCGCAGGCCACCGCGGGATTTGATGGCTAGATGATAAGTGGCATGGCCGTGCATACAGCAGACGGGGCTAAAGCCCCAAATTCCAAAAGGGAACAATTCCCCCGGCTGAAGCCGGGGGTCTACCCAGGGCATTTTGTGAAGCCCGGTCTGCCCAGGGTCATTTCGTGAAGCCGGGTCTGCCCAGAGTCATTTCGTGAAGCCGGGTCTGCCCAGAGTCATTTTATGAAGATGGCTCTATCCAGAGTCATTTTATGAGACCGGGGTTTACCCAGAAGTCATTTCATGAAGGCGGGGCGCAATCCAGCAATCATTTATGAAGCTGGGTTAACCCTGGAGCCCATTTATGAGACTGGGGATCTTACCTATACCATTACCAAATACTCTTTTATAGTTGCAAATAGACTTGCAAAATCGGCATGAAGCTGTAAGCTGTTATGGATATGAACATCGAAGAAATTATCCAGCAATTACGATCCGAGCGGGGCCGAATTGACGCCGCAATTGCAGCATTAGAGGGAAGCAGGACAGGAGCTACGCGCGGCAGACGTCCGGGCAAGGCGGCCAAGCCAATAGCGGGGGCGAAGCGGCGGGGGCGTCCGGCGATGAGCGAGGCGGAGCGGAAAAGACTATCGGTGCAAATGAAAAAGCGCTGGGCAGAGCGGAAGGCCGCGCAAGCGAAGGCGGCGAAGGCGTAAGGGCCTACGCGGTTCGGCGGTCGGCGGTAAGGACTGCGAAACGGACTCAAGCCGGAGAGTATGCGGCTCTCACCCTTGGCGCAAAGAACGCGCGAAGAATGGGGCGTCCGGCGCCGCGCAATTACTTGGATAAGGAGCAGCCATGCCGCCAGATACGCATCAATCGAAGCTGGACCGCTTAGAAGCAGCAGGTATTATCAAGCAAGAGCATTTCTCCGAGCACGATAAGAAGTTGCTTGAGGGCATC
>JBDTLH010000022.1:0-4503 GCA_039934875.1 Acidobacteriaceae bacterium
AACACCACCGTCGAGGGGCATGGCGCAATGCACAGCGTCTGCGTCGCCTTCGGGCTGGAGCGCTGGGTGCACGCCTTCCTGCAGCAGCATGGCGACGATGTAAGCCAATGGCCCGCCGTCGTGCGCCACGCTCCGGAGTTCGCGCAACAACAACGCGCTCAGAATACGTCAGTGTAGCCGGGGAACTTCAGCGCCAGCGCGCCAGCAATTTTCCTTGCGGAGAAAACTTCACGATGCTCAATCCATCGGCCGCATAAAAGTTTCCTGCGGCATCCACAGCTAAGCTGGAGGGGTCTTCTGTAAACAACACATTGCGCTCTGAATCGGAAATCGTGCTGACCGGTCTGCCCTTCGGATCGAATTTGCGAATCAGATGTTGCTTCCAATCCAGGGCATAGATGTCCCCGGTACGATCTACACATATTCCGGCATCGCTACGGGATTCCGTGCGGTTGATTATGAATCGGACATGACCATTAGGCGACAAAACAACGATGCGCCGATTTCCCCAGTCGTCCACCACCAGGCTGTCGTCGGAGCGGCTGACGATGGTCTCGGGCATCTTCCATTCTTCGGCGCCGCTTACTCTCCCCTGAGGGCCTTGCCAAACGGCGATACGCTTGCCTGTCGAAGAGAATTTCTGGATTCGATGCTGCCCCCCTTCGGCGACATAGATGTTGCCCTTTGAATCAGCCGCCACATGTCCCAGGTCGTGAAACAGCGGAGCATCTCCGCCGATGCTCATGAGCAGCTTGCCTTCGGGAGAAAGCTTCAGCACTCGCAATTTGCCGTTATCCGTCACCAGAATATTGCCCTGAAAATCCATAGCGATGCCGTCAGGGCCGCCGCTGCGCCCCTCGACTACAGGGAAAACTCGCCATTCGTCGAGTTGTTTTCCCTCTGAAGAGACCTTCAGGACACGGAAGCGGCTCTTATGGTCATTGTCCACAATGTAAGCATTGCCATAGGAATCCAATACGATATTATCCGGAGCGTAAAAACAGATTGTGCATGGGAGCTGGCCAGCTTTGACAGTTGATTGTGCGCCTAGTGGAAGCGCGACGGCGAGGCAGACCGTTGCTAGAAACCTACGGAGAGACACAGTATGAATGCGCATTGATAGACGCCTTTCGCAACCTTCAAAACACGTCAATGTAAGCGGAGGAGATCTGTTGCAATGGTAACTCATTCCGCCACGATGTCAGATACATATGCAACAGCCGCCTGGCGGAGCGGCTCTAGGTTCGTGTACCCAAGGATCGGTCGCGGTGTCCATCAGTGCATTGAGCAATAGAACAGCGGCTGCTCTTTATTTTCTATCCACGAGGCCTGCGCGGGGTCCGCGAGCTGCTCGAAATTACCGTCAAAATCCTGCACGGCCTAATATTAATCGCCCGACTGCGCAAATCACTTCCACGCGCTGTCGAACGTCCCATGGTCGGCGACTTTTCTCGTGTTATTCCCCTTGACCGCATCGATCACTACCCAGTCATTTTGCAAAACATTGCTGTTGATTCCGCTGCTGGAGAACGTGCTCATGTTGGCGTGCTCCGATACCAGCAGAACATAGCGCGCCGGATTCAACGGATTTGGATTGAGAATCGACCAGCCGGTTGAACCGCCGAAGCCACTGTGTCCCACCCGCCCGCCAGTGGCGCCGAATTTGAAGGTGAGGTTGGGCGCCACCCGCGCCACCATCGCGTTCTGCGCCGGAGTCCCGAACAACACCAGGTTCTTTGCCCGGATATCAGCCTCATTCACCTCCGTGTCCGCCTTGACCTCGAACGGACCATAGTGGATGTAACTGCCCGCGGATTCAGGATCACCGAAATACGCTTGCAGCAGCTCATCCGTCATCGCCCGGCCCCGCATGGCATCGTTGCCCTCTTTGGTGCCGTAAACCATCAATACCGGACCGTGCATGAACACGTCCGCCAGTGGGCCGGAGACTCCTTTGCGCTTCAACGTCCCCGCGGGCGCGGCCTTGCCCGACGCCCACTTTGTATCTTTGCTGAAGTAAACCATCTGTCCGGACGCAACAGAGAGCGGCTCGCCATCAATCGTCAGCGTCAGATTAGCTGCCGCTTTGAACAGCGTGTTTTCGCGTCCCAGGTCAAGCGCAAAATATCTCAGGTTAGAGGTCTTGACTGTGATCTTGTCGCCCGCCGCTTCCACATCGATCTCTCCCGCAGCGTTAACGTTGCCGCGGATCATCCCATGTACCCAGTAAGCGCCGTCATATTGCTCGGAGCCAGTGGTGTAGTGGAGGTTTGCCGGATACAAGTTGCGCACGCCGGCGGCAATAAAGTCCTCGCCTTCCTTCAGCATCGATTTCTCCACCCTGCCGTGTGATCCTGCGGGATCGAGGTAGCGCCGAAAATTGTAGTATCCAGGATTTGCCTCATGCAGCGCCCCCAGCGCATCCGCAATGGGCTGCTCCAGCTTCCACGTGCCCGGGTCGCCGAGCGCCTCCCAGAGCACGACATTCAAGTCCTTGAGGTTGGGCACCAGCATGGACGCGTCATAGCGATAATCTTTCGCCGGCAGTCGGTAATAAGGGCTGCCGGTCAGCGCGCCAACCCCCGAGAACGCATCGGGATAGAGCGTGGACAGACGCAACGCTCCAGTCGCTCCCATGCTGCCGCCGCGCGCGGTAACTCGGTTCGCATCAATCGAAAACCGTTTGGACGCATCCGCAACCGCCTCGAAGACGCTGGGCTGCGCCATCAGCGTGTAAGAGGTCCCCGGACCGCGCGCACACGCGATGAGGTAAACGCTCTCTGACGTGTTCGGCCGGGCGGTGCTCGGTTTGCCCACTGGCAGGTCCAACCCCCCCGCCTCCCACTTGCAATAAGACGCGGCATGAAGCTCGATATACAGCGGATATTTCTTCGCCGCACTGTAATCCGGAGGCAGGCGGAAGTCGTAGAAATCGATGTATCCGTCAATCGGAGACTTCACCGCGACCACGCCGCTCAACATTCCCTTATAAGGGTCGCTCCTGTTTTGCGCGTGCTCATAGAAATAGGGCAGCGCCTCTTGAATCGCTTGCAGCGCCGACGGCGGAAGCGACCACGCGAAGGATTTCGGATCGCACGTGAGCGCGATCGGGATGCTGCGCAGCATCCGAATCCCCATGTGAATGAAATCCACCGATTCACTCTCCTGCAGCTTGGCGACCAGGGCCTCGTATCTGTCTGCATCCGCCAGCAGCGCGGGCAACATCCTCTTCACCGCATCCACATTCTCTTGCGCCCGAGCAGAGACGGAAGCAGGTTGGCACAGGCCATCGCCGCCCTGCGCCAGCCCGCCGGCGGTGAAGGGCATCACCACATCCACGGCTGCCGATGGCGGCGACTCGACCCCCGATGCAAGCGCTGCCTTCACCGTGTAGGCATAGCCCTCGCCCATGTTGAGTCCCGTATCTTTGTAAGTCGTCTGCCCCGTCGCGCCGACTTTCTTGCCCATACGATAAATGTTGTACGCGGCAGCCGGCGTGCTCCCGGACGGCGCGTCCCAGGTGAGCGTCACCTGGTCCACGGCGGTCTTGAACGCATAGACATGGACGGGGGCCGCGGGCGTTTGCGCCGAAAGATGCGCGCAGCCCAGACTGCAAACGGACACTACAACTGCGAAGCGGGCGAAGATACTCACACCTCAAATGCTATCCCATGCGCACCCAAATCACCGTCTTCCCCAACACCCGCCGCCTTATAGGCTGCGGAAAAAGTCGAGTTTGGGTAGACCCCGGCATCGATGGGCATACCTGCCGGAAATTGCGATCTCCTGCCCAACTGGCCCGGGGACGCGCCCACCGACGCGCCCACCATCCTCGGATTCGCGGCTCAACTCGGCTTTCGCGTTCCCAACATCATCGTCTCCCCCTTTACCCGCAAGCACGTCGTCTTTCATGCTCCCATGGACCATACCGCCGTCCTCCGCTTTGTGGAGGATACTTTCATCCACAATGGTAGTCACCTCACTCCGCGAGTAGCTGCCAGCCCGACCTGTCGCCGTTGTTCGACTTCACTGCTCAACCCTGGGCCACTCCACCCCCCAACATACCGGTGCCAGCTCCTGAAGGCGGCACCTGCCACGCATCCGTCATGCAGTGACACAGAAGTGACGGGCTGCGCGGGATCTTAGATACTTCACCGTTTCCCAAACATTGGTGCCGGGAGGGGGACTTGAACCCCCACAGAGCTTTCGCCCCTGCGGATTTTAAGTCCTATTTCTTACAGGCGCACTGGCTTGCATCGCCATGCATATCCATACTTAAGTCCCATTTTAGCAATAGGATAACGATGGTATTCAAGTGCAGGCTCTTGCAAGTGGCTGCACTGGATTCCGGAGCAAAGTATCACCATTTGTATCACCGGCGGCGCAGAGATTCGAGTCCGGCGACTCGTTCGCTTGAGGGCTGCGAGCGTATTCGCAAGTTCCTCCTGTGCGTTCGATTCGGCGATAGCCGACATGATGGCCTTGAACTGAGCGTCGTGCTTG
>JBDTLH010000023.1:0-3810 GCA_039934875.1 Acidobacteriaceae bacterium
CGCCTTGCGCGGCGAGCTGGTTGTCGCGGGCCGCGTAACGCTCCGCCAAGGCAAGCCCATGCTGCTCTTCATAGGGGAAAAGGTCCGACTTGACATCGGAGGAGATCAGTCCGACGGTGACCGAAGCGGCCGGTGGGGGTTGGTGGAGTCGCCAGAACCCGAATCCGAAGACGACAATGTAAAAAGCCGCGGAGACGGTAAGCAATGCCAAACGACGCCTGGCATAAACCAGGGCGGCAATGTCGGCGGAGAAGAACAGGACCGCGAAGCTGATCCCCCAGACGCCGGTAATCGAAGCGAGCTGCATGACGGGGAGGAAGTCGGGTTGGGTGTAGGCGAGATTGCCCCAGGTCCCATTGATGTTCTTGAATTCAATCAGATATTCGAAAGCCACCCAAAGCAGAGGAAAAATCAAGGCCGCAGCCAGTGGCCGCTGGTTGAGCACGAAGCGGCGGAAGAGCATAACGCCCCCGGAGAAGATCAGCGCGGGACCGGCGACCGCCAGCACACATATAGACAAGGGCAGCTCGATGATAATGTGCAGGTAATGCCAGACGTTGGTGGCTCCGAGGGCCCAAGCGATAAAGGCGCTCGCCCAGGCTGGCCACCAGCGCATGCGGGGAGCAACCAGCAGGATGGGCAAGGGTGCGACCCAGGTAAGCCACCAGTGGGGATTGAGTCCGGTGCCGAAATATGCGGCAACCGCAGTCAGCACGATGGCCGGGACCGCCGGCAACGCGCTGAGGGTAGATTTGGAGCCCATCAATTTGGAGTGCATCAAAGAGTCTCTGCCCTGAGAATACCCAGACGGTCTTCCGTCTGAGCAGTGACATGCATTATTTCCGCGACAGCCACCTGCGGCTTAGAAGGCATCGCTGAATGGTATTCTGTAATTGACAATCAGCAAAGGCCATTTGTAAGCTAACCATTCCGCAGCGGTTGCGTTCTATCTAAAGAGCACCCCCTCCCGCCGCTGCGGGTCAAATACTCAGAAAGGAACTTACCTCTACTTGCGCAAACGTTATTACCTGCTGTTTGTCTCGCGCGATCAGGACGGAGAGCTGCTTAAAGTTCCAATTCCACTGCATTATGTTTACACCTTTCTGATCGGGGCGGTGATCGGCATGATGACCATTACCGGGATGGCGGGGTCGTATGCGCGAATGCTGGCTAAGACCATGCGCTTCAACCAATTGCGCACGGAAAAGGAAGCGCTCAAGAAGAACTACACCCAGATGGAGCAAGTGGCGGAGGACAAGCAGCAGCAGGTAGCTTCGATGTCCATGCTGGCGAGCGAGGTCTCGTCGCTCTACGGGCTCAAGTCGGACCCGGTGCGGCAGCTTTCCGATTCCAGTGATGAGCATGTGTTGGAATCGATGAACGAGTTGCACAGGCTGAAGAACACGGCCATGTCAGGGACTGCGACGATCGCCCTCTCCCTCGGTCCGGTGCGGAACATGAGCACCAACGACTGGGCGCGGATGGCGGAGGCGCCGAGTTTATGGCCGGTCGAAGGGACGCTGACCAGCTCCTTCGGGGAGCGGCTCGATCCTTTCAGCGGGGAGGGCGCGTTTCATAAGGGGGTGGATATCTCCGCAATCATCGGCACGCCCATTCTTGCGCCGGCCGACGGCCTGGTGGAGACGGCGCAGGACGAGAACGGATACGGACGCTGCGTTACGCTCGATCATGGACATGGGGTGACGACCATCTTTGGACATATGTCGGCGTTTGCGGTTACGCCGGGGGAGCGGGTGCACCGGGGAGAGATTATCGGCTACGTTGGGAGCAGCGGACGCTCCACCGGCGCCCACGTCCACTACGAGGTGCGGATTGATGGGACACCCGTGAACCCACATTCCTACTTGAAGCAGACCTATCGCGGGACAGCGCCGGAGACGGCGTACGGGCAGTAAGCGGATCCCGACAGGGTTGACTTAGCTAACCCCTTAGTCCATCATAATTGTATGCAGGTCAATGTTCACGAGGCGAAGACCCACCTCTCCAAGCTGCTCGATAAGGTCGAGCACGGAGAAGAGGTGATTATTGCTCGCAATGGCAAGCCCGCGGCGCGGCTCGCGCCCATTGAAGCGGAGAAGCCAAAAGAACGCGTCTTTGGCAATATGCGGGGCCAGGTATGGATTGCAGACGACTTCGATGCGTGGACCCCGGATCTCGAAGAGATGTTCTATGGGGGCGATCTCTTTCCTCCCGCCCCGGGCAAAGATGATGAACATAAAAAATGAGGGTCTTGCTCGACTCTCACGCGTTCATCTGGCTGGCAGAAGAGCCCGAAAAACTCTCGCGATCGTTGCTTCAACTCTTGCAGTCATCCCAGACTAATCTGTTTCTCAGCGTAGTCAGCGAATGGGAGCTCTTGATCAAAGAGCAAAAGGGCAAGCTCAAATTGCACATCGGAATTATGGGTATGGTCGAGCGGGAGATGGAAGCGTGGCAATTGCAAAGGCTGCCGGTGTTACATGACCACATACATCAATACGCGACTCTACCTCTACACCATCGCGATCCGTTCGACCGCATGTTGATCGCTCAGGCGATGGCGGAGGACTTGACCCTCGTAACCGCGGATGCACTATTCAGGCGTTACAACGTGAAAACCATCTGGTAATTAGCCCAGCGCCTCCACGATGCGATCGAAGTCTTCGAGGGTTGCGTATTCGAGGGTGATGCGGCCTTTGCCGCCCTTGTCCTCAATCTGGACTTTCACGCCGAGCCTGGCCTGCATAGTGCGTTCGGCGTCGCGCACGTTGGGATCGATCGGACGCTCGGGTTTGGCCGGGGCGTGCTTTTCTTCGGGGTGGAGCAGGCCGTGGACGTATTTCTCCGTCTGGCGCACGGACATGGAAAGCTGCATCACTTTTTGCGCGGCCTTGGAGATGGCTTCCGGGGAGCTGAGCATGAGCAGGACTTTGGCGTGCCCAAAGGTGAGTTCGGCGGAGGCGACCTTCTCCTGCACGGGAGCGGGCAGCTTCAGCAGGCGGAGGAAGTTGGCGACCGAAGCGCGCTCTTTACCCGTGCGGCGGGCCATCTCCTCCTGCGTAAGCGAGAACTCGCGTCCCAAGCGCTCGTAAGCGCGCGCCTGCTCCATGGGATTGAGGTCCTCGCGCTGCAGGTTCTCGATGATGGTCATCTCCACGGCTTTTTCGGCGGAGACCTGGCGCACGACGGCGGGGATGGTGGCCTTGCCCAGGCGCTGCGAGGCCATCCAGCGGCGCTCCCCGGCGATGAGGTGGAAGCGCCCGTTGCCGTGGGGGCGGACGAGGATGGGCTGGATCACGCCGGAGGCGGCAATCGAATTCGCCAGGTCCGTGAGCGCGGCTTCGTCGTAATGGGCGCGCGTCTGGTAGGGATTGGAGTCGATGAGTTCGATGGCCAGCTCGCGAACTCCATCGCCATCGTTGGGCGAAACCGCGGGAGCGGCGGCGGCGGCAGCGTGATTGCGGGAGGGAAGCAGGGTTTCCAGGCCGCGGCCCAGGGCTTTACGTTTGAAATTTGAGCTATTTGAGATATCCATAGTATAACTTTAAGAATTACTATAATTTATTTCGCGGAGGCCCTTCCCGCCGCCATCTGTTCTGCTTTGCCGCGCGCGAGTTCATGGCGCCCCATCAACTCTTTCGCCAGCCTGATGTAACTCTCCGCGCCCTTGGAGCGCGGGTCATAAAGCAGCACGGGCTTGCCATAGCTGGGGGCCTCGGCGAGGCGGATGTTGCGGGGGATGGTGGTCACGCACATTTTATCGCCGAAGTATTCGCGCAGGTTGGCAGCCACCTGTTGGGCCAAATTGGT
>JBDTLH010000024.1:0-2780 GCA_039934875.1 Acidobacteriaceae bacterium
ATGACGCCCATGAATAGACGTGCCGTGAATGGAGTACTGGTTCCCTCGTCGGAGATTTTGGAAACAATCCACTTAGGTTGCTCGGGCTTCACGATCATGTTCGATTGAGATTGAAGGTTATGAAGGCGTTTCAGGAAATCATCGCGTGAAATCGGCAAAAGGGGACAAGTTGTCGCTTCAGATTGAATTGATAAGCACCGAGGGTCATGCCCATAGTAGAAATATCTTCTACAGCAGCTTCATTGGGCAGCTTTATGCCGGGCGAGAAAATCTGTAGATGCAAAAACAAGAAACTAAACAACCGATTGAGTGAGTGCAGTCCAAGCGCACGAGCAAAGACATGAACATACATAGGCGTGACCGGAAAATCGTCGGAGTTGGGCAACAAAAAATCTCCTCGTATTTTGTCGCCTTCAAATTGAACCGCGTAATTTACGGTACCTCTTCGCAGCACAAGGATGATGTCGGGCCATTCTGTCGAGGGAACCGTTTTGTTGATCTCCACGATGTTCTCCGCTATCATTTCCAGAGAACTCTCCGACTCTATACAGAAAATCACGCCGAGTGGGGTGTTATTGACCGGGTAACCGATCCCCGTTGGAGACGGGCGCTTAAGACGCTTCACGGCCCCGATGCGGCGATATCCTGTTGTCAATTCCTCAATGGTAAGAGCAGTCGCAGTATGAAAAACGCAAGCGACTTTAACTGCATCTACGGGAGTAGCGCCCTCTTGCTCCCCTGCCATGGCGCTCGTGTAAATAGCCGATTGGAACATGGCGTCGCCAGTATGTTTCAATTCTCGAATTGAGATCGGTCCAACAGCGTACGGCCAGCCCACAAAGGTACGTAGCACGTCGTTAAGTGCATCAGACACACCATCTCCAAGCGTGCAGGTACGCTGAAGGATTTCTTCCGCGTACTTATGAATTTGCTCCGCGACATCAGACAGAGTAGATATTGCCATATTGTTCAGCCTTACTTGCGTATTAGAAATCCCTCGTCCTGCATCTCCACCCGAAACTCATGCTCTTGATCGCTGATCGCGTCCCATCCCTTGCCCATCACAGCCGCGCCTTCCACTCGTATTTCGCTCAGCCCTTCCATCGACAGCGGAGGCGTCTGCCATGCCACTCCCTCCGACCCAACCGCCGTGATGGTGCGATGGTCGGCGAGCAAGAGCAGCGCCGGATTCATACAGTACCCAATCCACACCATCGGCTGCTGCTTCAAGAACTGCGTTTGCTCGGGAGCGGAAGCGTCCGCAAAGTATGCGTATCCCCCCGCAAGCGCGAGAAATCGATCGGGATGCGGAGTAGGATAGACGCCCGTCACCGTGTGCGGTGAATCATATCCCAGCGCAAAGATGCCCAGCCACGATGCCGCACCGGCCCGCACCATCACATACAGCGCTCCGCGCTCGACATCTTCGACCCGCTGAGGAAACACAAAGCTGCGCGACGGAGCGATCAGTGGCGCACGCTTCAACACCTCCAGCGAATATTCATGCGCGAACCACTCAATCATGATGGAGACTCTGCGGTCATTCAGTGCCCCATCCTGAGCGCGTTTTTCGCGCGAAGGGTGGGACTCGTACATTTGCAGAGTGACTTATTCAGCGCGTCCATCAGAGCGCCAGCGCCGTGGTGAACGCGTCCACCCGCTCCCGCACACTCAATATATGCTGCGGCAGCGGAAGCTCGCTTCCCTCTTCGATCAGCGGAATGAGCTTGTCGAATTCAGGCCCCGAGTGTGCCCCCGTCAACATCACCCGGATGGGATGGAACAGCTCCTTGCCCTTCGCTCCGCTCTTCCATTTCGTCTCGTTCACCAGCGCTTTGAACTCCGCGGCGGAGAGCCTGCCGCTGTGCCCGTGTACCAGCTCGGCGAAGCTGCGGATCACCGTAATGGCGCTTGCGGCATTCAGCACTTCGGCGTTCTCCGCGGCAGCAATCGCCTTCTCCGCATCGTAGGCGAAGAGCATCGCCGCCCGCTCCGGCAGTTGCGAGAGCACGTCCACAGAAGGTACAAGCAGGCTGACCAGCGCATTGAACCACGCCGCCTCCGGCTCTCCCCAGTGGTCGCGCAGCAGCCCCGCATCCACAAAGTAGCCGCGCGCGATCTGTTCGATACGCGCCGGAGCGGCGGCCTTGATGTAGTGCCGGTTCAGCCAATAGAGCTTCTCCATATCGAAGACCGCCGGCGAAGGCGTCACCCGCTCCAGCGAGAATTCGCGAATCAATTCTTCGGGGGAAAATATCTCGCGGTCGCCTCCCGTCGGCGCCCACCCCAGCAGCGCCAGATAGTTAACCAGCGCCTCCGGCAACACTCCCATCTCGCGGAAGCTGGCGATGGAGGTCGCGCCATGCCGCTTCGACAGCCGCTCGCGGTCCGCACCCAGAATCGTCGAAAGATGGGCGAATTCCGGTACCTTCGCCCCCAGCGCCTCATAGAGCGCCACCTGCTTGGGCGTGTTGGATAGGTGGTCGTCGCCCCGTATCACGTGGGTGATCCGCATCTCGATGTCGTCAATTACCACCACATAGTTGTAAACCGGCATCCCGCTCGAGCGCACGATGATGGGATCGCTCACCGTCTCACTGGCGAATTCGACCTCTCCGTGGACGAGGTCGTGGAAGCGGATGGGGTGGGGGGGGATTCTTAAGCGGAGGGCCGCGGTTTCGCCGGAAATCCGGCGGTCTTGGGCCACTTTGGGGTCGATTTCGCGGCATTTTCCGCTGTAATGGGGCGATTTATGCTGACTTATTGCGGTTTTTCGCTCT
>JBDTLH010000025.1:0-5746 GCA_039934875.1 Acidobacteriaceae bacterium
GGAATGTGAAGCCGGGTTCGATTGAGCGGCATGGCGCGGGCGCGGATTTCGTGCTGCTGGAGCAGGGCAATGAGTTGCGGGTGAGCTATCAGGGAACAGAGCCGCCTCCGGACACGTTCAAGGACGACGCGCAGGCGCTGGCTGACGGCACGATGGGCAGGGACGGCGTGTTTCATGCCAAAGCATTGCAGGCGAAGTGCGCCAGCAAATATGCGCCGAAGGCAGGGCAGGCTGCGGGCGGGATGACGGCTGCGGCTACTCCCGCTGTTGCGGCTAGATGATTCTGCGGCTGGAGAGGGTGGCAAAGCTGTTCGGCGGATTTGCTGCTCTGCGGGACGCGACGGCTGAGTTCGAGGCGGGCAAACTTTATCTTATTACTGGGGAGAACGGGGCGGGGAAGTCCACGCTGCTGCGCATGATCGCGGGGCTGATGGCGCCGTCGCGGGGGCGGATTGTGTGGACCCCAGGGGCTGAAGCCCCGGATTCATTTAGGAACGATATCCCCCGGCTAAAGCCGGGGGTCTACCCAAAGGCCGAGATGAACTCGGAGCAGGAAGTGAGTGTGGGCGGGGGCGCCCACACAACAGCCGGCGAGGGCGCCGGCGCTACGGAAGGGCATGGGGGCGCCGGCGCTACGGAAGGGCATGGGGGTGCCGCCGCTGCGGAGGTGGGCGGCGTGGAGCGTCCGTCGTTGGGGTATATGGCGCATGCGACGATGCTTTATGACGAGTTGAGCGGGATGGAGAACCTGCGGTATTTTGCGAAGCTGTATGAAATTGGAGATGGGCGGTGCGGGGAGCAAGAGAAGTCGCACGGCGGCGGGGATGAAGCGTGCGTGGCGGCGATGGGGATGGTGGGGCTGGATGCGGGGTTGAAGCGTCCGGTGGGGCAGTATTCGCAGGGGATGCGGCAGAGGTTGGCGCTGGCGCGGGCGATGGTGCATTCTCCGTCGATTCTGCTGTTGGATGAGCCGTTCTCAAACCTGGATGTTGGGTCGGCGCGGTACATGGTGGAGGTACTGGCGGGGCAGAGGGAGCGCGGGACGTGCGTGTTATTGGTGACGCATCAGGCGTCGCTGGTGGAGGAGGCGGCGGATTGCCATCTGCATATTAGCGGGGGGGTCATGCGGGAGGTGAAGGCTAGATCTTCTTCTGCCCGGCCACTTTGATAGTTTCAGGACAGTCCCTAAGTGCTAACCTCTTTGACGCCGATAAAAAGGAGAGGCTCCTTTTCCGGGAGCCGCCTTTTTGAAGGTTAACTAGAGGGGTGTTTGTAGTGACGATTTATCACCAAGCCAGTGATAATACCTGCCAAGGTAACAGGAATTAGTAGCCAAGGATTAGTGTGCAGACGCCCAAAAAACAGAATTTTGATAGACATTGCAATCCCCGACAGCGCAGGCATGTAGGTAATGATTGTTCTTTTTTTCACTCAACACCCATCATTTTGCCGTCTATGGAGCGAAGACAAAGTTTATTCCAGCCTCCAATCAGCAGCAGCATAGAAATGCTGAATGCTCGATGAGGCTGTGACTTGAGGTTAGAAGCCCTTAGACTGTATTTGCGTTCAGCGTTGATGTTTGTTCTATAAAAAAGCGTGGAGCGGCTTCTTTGATTCACCGATATTACAGAGAAGTCGCTGGAGGTGTTGAAAGAAGTTGCCTCAACCCAGGAGTACGCCTTGTGGAAGATGCCGCTTCAGAAGCCGTGGGAGCACGGTAGATGATTTGACACCCCAGTGGCTAAAACCACGCAGTTTTTGAGTGACTTATCCCCCGGCTGAAGCCGGGGGTCTACCTGAGGCTGCAAGAGAACTGGGAATGATCGGGGGCTCTGCCTGGAGGCATTATGGTGCTATCGCGATATATTGGGAGCGGATCTCTTTGAAGGTGCGGAAAGTGGAATTGCCCGAACGGACATATCCGAATGGAGATCATCGAGGGGGAGGATTTGGCGTTAGATCTTTAATCGCGCTGGCGCGCGATAGGTCGGCGGGGGCGCCGACCCTCCATACTCAAAGGTATTGGTGGCGCTGCGCGGCAATGCCCGCAGGGGCGGGTGCGCTCCGTGCGATGCAATGACATCCCGATTATTCAGGTGGTGCTTTGAGTACAGTTAGCATTGCGCTGCATCATTTCTCGAAGGATGCGCGGATTGAGTGGCGGTCGAAGGACGCGACCAATGCGATGCTGTTTTTTGCGTTGCTGGTGGCGGTGATTTTTAGTTTTGCGTTCGATCCGGCGGCGGATGAGTCGCGGCAGATTGCAGGCGGGATTATCTGGATCGCGTTTCTGTTTGCTTCGACGCTGGCGGTGAACCAGACGTGGGCGCGGGAGCTGCGCAATGGGGTGCTGGATGCGCTGCGCATTGCTCCGGCGCCGGTGAATGCGATTTTGATCGGCAAGGCGCTGGGGAATTTCGTTTTTGTCACATTGATCCAGGCGGTGGTGTGGCCGGTGTTTGTGGTCTTCTACAACCTGCACGTGGTGGGCGCGTGGTGGCAGTTGATCGCGGTGCTGTTGTTGGGGAGTTGGGCGCTGGTGATGAACGGCACTTTTTTCACGGCGTTGTCGATGCGGACGCGCAATCGCGAGGTGATGCTGCCGCTGCTGCTTTTTCCGGTGTCGATTCCGGCGCTGCTGGCGATGGTGGAGGCGACAACCAATATTCTGGTGGGAGATGCTTCTCCGGTGATGTGGTTGAGGATTCTAGCAGCGTATGACGTGGTGTTTACGATGGCGGGGTTGATGTTGTTTGAGGTGGTGTTGGGGGCGGAGTAGGTCACGGACCGCCGGCGAAGACATGAGGCCACCGATGAATGCAGGTGGACATCTACGTCAACTGGAGGCGACTTATTATGTTCGACGAGATGAAGCGGGCCACTGTGGCTGTTGCTGTATTTTTTATCAGCAGTGTGTTGTTTATGGGATGTAACAGCAGCCAGACCGAGTCCGTCGATAGCAACAGCGCGCCAAACAGTGCGCCGACACAGGCCGCTTCGACCAGCGCTACCGCGGAGACTGCTTCAACCCCCCCGCCAGCAGCGCTTGCCAATTCATCCGAACTGGCCGAGAACGTCTATGATGCGGTGTGGCAAAAGGACTGGAAGACCGCGGACGCCAAGTTTCAACAGTTGCAGAGCAATGGGTCACAGATGCAGCAGTCGAGTGACGCGCAGATGGAGACCGGGCAGCTAGAGAAGGCGTTGAAGGCCAGGGACCGCATGGGCGCATTGCGGGCTTCGAATGAGCTGACGAATTTGTTTACCAGCGCAATGCGTCCTTATCAGAACAAGGTGCCGGTCGACGTGATGAAGCTGGACTATCTAGGACGGCGATTGCAGGTGGATGCGGGAGCGAAGGACATGACAAGCGCCAAGATGACGGTGCAGGACTTGCGCCACACCTGGGACAATGTACGCCCAGAGATCATACGGAACAACGGCGCGGCCGAGGCCAGCAACTTCGAGGCGCTGGTAACGAAGATGGAAAAAGCCAACAGTGCGCAGGCGCTGTCTGCCGACGCGGCGAGCGAGTTGGCGCAGGTGGATAAATTGGAGGGAGTGTTTAAATAAAGCGGTTGCGAGCTGTAGGTGCAAGATGCAGAATGACACGGAGAAAGTGGGGGGACGCCCTCACCCCAGCCGGCGAAGACGACGGCGCTATGTCGCAGCGGCGAGGCCGATGGCGGCGAGGAACTGACGGGCGACCAAGGGGGCGTCGTAGCGGGAGACGTGGGCGAGTCCGGCGTCGCGGAGTTGTTGGCGGAGGGCGGGCCGGGTGAGCAGGGCGTCCAGGGCGGCGGCGAATGCAGTGGCATCACCGGGCGTGATCAGTAGTGCGCATTGGCGGTCGGGGACGACTTCGGGGATGGCTCCGGCGCGGGCGGCGACGATGGGGAGGCCCGCGGCCATGGCTTCGAGGAGGACGATGCCGAAGCCTTCCTGGCGGCTGGGCAGGCAGAAAATATGGGCGCTGCGATACTCCTCGGCGAGTTGGCCGAAAGAGATGTGTTCGAGAAAAGTGATGCGGTCTTCGAGGTGTAGTTGGCGGGAGAGGCGGCGCAGGCGCGCGAGTTCGGGACCGACACCGACGATGCGCAGCGAGGCCGGAGTTTCGAGTTGCGAAATGGCGCGCAGCAGGGTGGCGATGTCTTTGCGAGGATAGAGGTGGGCGACGCAGAGGATGGTCGGGTGGGGGCGCGGCTGCGGATATGCCTGGCGGAGGGCTGCACGCCAGTGATCGAGTTCGATGAGTTCGGGCACGATGCGAATCTGCTTGGCGGGGACTCCGTAGCGGCGCTCGATGGCACGGGCGGCGTAGTGGCTGGTGGTGATAATACGGGTGGCATGGCGCACGCGGCGCTTTTCAAACCAGGATTGAAGCAGCAGGCTGAGGCGTTTCCATCCTCTTTCGAATTGCAATTCTTCTGCGATGACTCCTTTTATGCAGGCGATATCGGGAGTGGGGTGGGGGGAGAGAAAGACGCCGTCGAGGTCGAAGCCGACGATGAGATCGGTTGCGGAGGCGGAGATGCGGACGCGAAAATTGAACCACAGGCGGGAGAGGGCGGAGACCGGATTGCCGCGCGGGGCGATGAGTTGAACGTCGAATCCGAGATTGAGCAGAGCTTTGCGCAGGGCGGAGATGCCGACGTAGGTGCCGCTGCCCGCGCGCACGCTGGCGGGAGTCGCGGTCACGAAGAGGATGCGAGGCAGAGGCGCTGTATATAGTTGGTGCGCGGCGTGCATGAGGAATTCGATGCGGGATGATGCTGCTGCGGCAGTGAGAGCGTATTATCGCACGATATTGCCATTCTACGAGGAAGAGAACGAAACGCGTAACGACCTTGAATTCTGGCGTGGCGTGGCGGGGGAGTGCCAGCCGCGTAACATTCTGGAGCTGGGCGCGGGCACGGGGCGGATGACGGCGGCGTTGCGGGAGTTCGCTCCGGTGGTGGCGATT
This sequence comes from Acidobacteriaceae bacterium, assembly GCA_039934875.1. Taxonomy (GTDB): domain Bacteria; phylum Acidobacteriota; class Terriglobia; order Terriglobales; family Acidobacteriaceae; genus JBDTLH01. The sequence continues at coordinate 4,964 of JBDTLH010000025.1, forward strand.
GATTTGTTGCCGGAGATGTTGGAGCGGGCGGCGGCGCGGCTGAGCGGAGGGCATTTGTTTCCGGTGGAGTGGAGGGTTGCGGACATGCGGAATTTTGCTTTGCCGCAGCGCTTTGATTTGATAGTTGCCGCCGATGATCCGTTTTCGCATTTGACGCTCAGGAGAGAGAGAGAGATGGCGTTGCGCGCGGTTCGAGAGCATCTTGCGCCGGGCGGGAGGGTGGTGATTGAGGGGCTTTATCGTCCCCATCGAATACGCTTTGAAGTGGCGGAGCGTTGCGCGAATGGGGTATCAGTAAGGGAGGAGTGGTCGCCCTACGGGAGCCATGATTGCTGGCGGGCGCGCTATTACTATCGCCGCGGCGGAGAGCGAGTGGAGGCGGAGTTTCGGGCGCGGGCGTGGAATCCGGCGGAGGTTGAGGAATTATTCGCGAGTTGTGGCCTGAAGCTGAGGGCGAGGTGTGGAGATTTCGAGCGGCGGGCGTTTGCGGCGGGGGCAAGGAGGATTATTTTGGTGGGGGAGAGGGTGATCTGGTTCCCACCCTTTGCGCAAAGAACGCGCGAAGAATGGGGCACCCAGTGAGTTAGTCGGGATGGGGAACCCAGTGACGATAGAATAGAGGGGCTGGACATTCCGCATGAAATATTTTTTCTATATAGCTGTGTTGATCACCATTGCGCTGCTGGGATATGGGGCATATCAGGGGCTGGTGGTGGCTCCGACGGAAGAGACGATGGGCAATATACAGCGGATCTTTTACTACCATGTGCCTTCGGCATGGAC
>JBDTLH010000026.1:0-3758 GCA_039934875.1 Acidobacteriaceae bacterium
CGCTCTGTCGCCGATTTCTACGCCGAATACATAAAAAATTTAGGCGAATTGGGCATTGAGCCTCACCTCTACACCATGCCGGTCGAGGTCGCCGATCCCATCCGTTTTACCGAAGACCAGACCCATGCCTCCTATGACCCTGAATGGGCGCACCGCTTCTGGCAGGTCTTGCTCCGCGTGGACACGGTCTTCAAGCAGTTCCGCGCGCGCTTTGTAGGCAAATCGAGCCCCGTGCATTTCTTCTGGGGCAGCTTCGATCTCGCGGTCAGCCGCTTCAACGGACGGCGCGCTCCCGACCGTCCGGGCGCCGATGCCGTCACCCGCGAGGCCTACTCCCACGAGGTCATCAGTTGCGGCTTCTGGCCCGGCAACGGAGGCTTTGGCGCTGCCGCCTTCTACTGCTACGCCGCGCCCGAGCCCGACGGTCTGAAGGAGCAGACGATCCGACCCGCAGCCGCCTACTATGACCGCAAGCTCAACGAATTCATCCTCAAGTACGATGATGTGCGAACCAGCCGCGATCCCGAACAAGCTATTCTCGACTTTTGCCAGAGCGCCTACGAGGCCAGCGCCAACCTCGCTAAATGGGACCGCGCCGCCCTCGAACGCCCGTGAACAGCCGGAAGGTTATCCCTTCTGGAATTTCGCATAGGGGCAGTCCTTCCAAGGCAGCGGAGCGTTCTCCATCGCTTCCCCCAACACTCGTGCGTGACACAGGTGGCAGAGGTTCAAGCGCTTGTATCCTGCCGGGAGGGGACTGATTCGCACCAGCTCCTCCCAGAGACAGAGCCCGTGTCCCTCGGCCTTGGTCTCCGCGAGGCTGCGCAGCGGACCAGCCGACGCAGCCTGGCGCATCAGGGCCGAATAGATTCTCGACTTCAACCGCGAGGAGGAGGCGCAGTCCTCCGGCTCGATTGGCTCTATGGCCTTCGCCAGCCTCGCGAAAGCAGCATCGTTGCGTTGCATGTCACTCATGGTTCCACCGCAATTTGAAGTGCGCGCGCGCGCGGGCCAGCAGGCGCTCGATCGCTTTTTCCGTCTTATTGGTCATCTCAGCAATTTCTCTCGTGCTTCGCGCCTCCCAATAGCGCCATAGCAGCACAGTTCGATACGCTTCGGGAAGAGCGGCAAGCACCGCCCGCATCTTCTGCTCCAGGCGCTCCTGGTCGAGCCGTTCGTCCAAGTCCGGCTCCAGTGCTGGCCCTGGTTCCTCCTCATTGTCGTACAACTCCGAATCGCGGAGGCGTCCCCGGTAATGTTCTTCCACCTTGTGCCGCGCGATCCCGAGCAGCCAGAGCTTGAGCGGGGCATCGCCGCGGAAATGGCTGAGCGCAGACCACGCGGCGAGAAAGACGTCCTGCAGTAGGTCTTCCGCCAGCTCTGCGCGGGGAAACAGGCGAGATCGGAGGTAGCGGTATATAGGGTCGGAGTAGAGCGCGACAAAATCGGCGGTTGCCTTGCGGTCTCCATCCAGAACCGCAGCCACGAGCGCCGTCTCCTGCTCCGCCGCATAGTGCGCTGAAGACGCTGAAGACGAAGACACGCTTTCTCCAAGCAACGGCTGCAAAATTCGCTCCCTACTTAAAGTTGCTCAACTCCGCCCAACCCCCCGTTCCAACCCCCATTATGATGTGTGGTCGAGAGTACCGCACGTTATGGTTCCCGGGAACTCTCGATAAAGCAGGGGGGTTGGACTGCCCGGGCCGACTACCAAGGCAGCGCAAGCATCGTGTGGCCCACTGCTGGAGCAGGTGCACTATCCATGCCTTTCTCTGGGTCCACCGCCGTTCAGCTACTGCAGCCCACTCTTAAAAGGAGAGCACGCTCATGAAATCACCCTTCCACCACCACCCGGCTTCGACAGAGGCCCGTTCTTCACTGGCACGCAGGGTGCGGCTCATTCTGTTGGCCGCCTTGTTCGCCAGCTTCTTGTCGACACTCATGGCATGGGGCGCGACGGACGACTCCGGGCCGGTAGCGACGGCCGTCGTCTATGTTGAAAGCAACCGGCCGGACGATAACTCCATCCTCGCATATCATCGCAACGCGCAAGGCCATTTAGTCCTTATGGGCGAGTATGCCACTGGAGGCAAAGGCGTGTTCGATCTGTCGCTCAAGCTCGGCCCGTTCGATTCTGACCAGGAGGTCGTCTCCAATCCCGAACGCACACTTCTGTTCGCCGTCAATTCCGGCTCGGATACCGTCGCAGTGTTCAAGATTCTTCGCAGCGGCGCCCTGGAGCAGGTTTCGGGATCGCCGTTCCCTTCAGGTGGAACGAATCCGGTGAGCGTGGGCTTCGCGCGCGACACACTGACTGTTGTAAACAAGGCAATGGATCCCGCGCGGCCTGATCTCGCCACGCCGAGCTATGTGAGCTTTCGCGTCACGCCCGAAGGGCAGCTCACCGCCATGCTGTCGTCGCTGCCTGCCGCGGTAGGGAGCTCGCCCACGCAGGCGGATTTGTCGCCCAGTCGGCGCCTGTTGTTTGACGCTCAGTTTCTGGGCGGCCATCTTGCCTCGTTCCAGCTCGGGTCCGACGGCTCTCTGAGCGCGTCTGACTTAGAGGGCCTTCCCGCCTCGGAGTCGGTCGGAGGAGTGAAGCCCCTGCCGCTCGGCTTGTGGTCGCACCCGAAGCATCCGATCCTGTATGTGGGCTTTGTGACCGTAAACAAAGTGGGGGTGTACACGTACGACGCGACCGGACAATTGAAATTCAGGGGGACCGTGCACAACTCAGGGCAGGCGGTCTGCTGGCTGCGCACCAACGATCAAGGCACGCGCCTGTACACCTCGAACACGGCGGACGGGTCCATTTCCGTTTACGATACGGCGCATCCGCTTACTCCAGTGGAGATCCAGCACCTCAAATTGGATGGGTTGGGAAACACCTTTCAGATTGAATTGGACCCGGATGGTCGCTTCCTGTATGTGGTGACGCAGCGCGCCTCCCCCTCCATCCCGCTGGGCGAAGGGAACACCTTGCATGTGCTGCGGATCGACGATCGCACAGGCAGGGTCTCGGAATTCCAGTCGGTGCGGCTGCCGGTCGCCGCCGGTGTCCGGCCGCAGGGCCTTGCCGTTGTCCAGCCCTTAGCTGAAGCATCTCGGTAGGTTATGAAAAGCTAAACTCTCGAATAAAGCAGGGGGTTAGACGGTCCGGGCCGACTACCAAGGCAGAGCAAGCTCTGCCTTGGCTTTTAGCTGCCGCGGGAGACCGCCGCCTTGCTCTATTTTCACAGCCGTTCGGCTAGCTTTCGGGAGCAATGGCGTAATGACGCAAGAGGTCGCAATGTTCCCCAAACTGCCACTCTGGATGCAGCGGGCAACATCATCGTGATCGCCGCCTCCGGCGTGATCCAGCCCGCAACATCGCGCGTTTCTTTGCGACCCAAAGATGTACCGGCAATCACGCCCGGCTTCCGTCGCATCTCTTTGGACCCGGAAAAACCAAAACCCCAGCACTTGCCAGGATCTATTTGCGTTTCTTGGAGCTGTCTGGATGTTCCAGGATCGGTTACTGGCGGAGGGAGAGGGATTCGAACCCCCGTTACCCGTTAGGGTAAAGCGGTTTTCAAGACCGCCTGTTTCAACCGCTCACACATCCCTCCGCTTCCATCCCTCCACTCCCATTATTGTATTCGCCTTTCTGGTCCGAAGTTAAAGCCTACGGCGCTCCATGCGTGCAGTTCCTCTCGGTCCCGACTTGCTGAAGCCGAATTTCAAATGGGGGGAATACCTGCCGGCAAAACGGGAGACGG
>JBDTLH010000027.1:0-4803 GCA_039934875.1 Acidobacteriaceae bacterium
GGGCGTAGAGCGAGGAGAACTGGGAGTCGAAGTAGCCGTACTGCCCGAGGGTGGAGCAGGCAGGCGCGCATTGTACGTCGGCGTTGAAGAGGGCGCTGGTTTCATTGCCGATATTGCAGGAGTACATATCGTACATGGCCTGGGTCGCGGTGGGGGTTCCGGTAAAGCCGGCGGCGCCGGGTGCGCAGCCGAAATTGAGTCCGCCGCCGCTGGCGTAGAAGCCGGCGGGAGCATTGGGAAAGAGATTCTGCCAATAGGGAATGTTCTTGATCTGTGAGAGCGGAGTTTTTGCATTGTAGGCCTGCGCGAACATGGTGGCGGCCTGGAAGTAGGTCATGCCGGAGGCTTTATCCTTCACGTTTTCAGGCATGGCGAGGTCGATTTCCTGCAGCAGGTGACGGCCCAGGCGTCCGACATAATTGACCTCGAAGACGAAGCGTTTGGGCAGTTCGCGCTGGAAGCCGGCGCTGAATACGTGGGAATAGGGGGTGTGGATGTGGTCGTCGAGTCCCCAGGTGATGCCGAAGCCGCCGGCGTCGGGACCGCTGGGCGGGGTGTAGGGGAAGCCGCCCGCAGGCGCGGCGATCACCAGGGATTGAGGAATGTTGTTGAGGCCGCTGAAGCGGGGCACGTCATCCACGGTTTGTACCGAGGCGCTGTTGCCCAGTTGGGTGGCGAGTCCGAAGGAGCCGAAGCGGTCGAAGCTGTTGACCAGCCCTTCGCCGAAGTGGTCGTAGTACATGCCGTATCCCATGCGGAAGGAGGATTTGCCGGGGCCGCCGAAAATTAAGCCTCCGAGGCCGTGCTCAAAGCCCGGAGAGTAGGCGAGGGCAAGGCGAGGGGCGAAGTTGGCTTTGTCGGCGTTCCAATAGGGCGCGGCGTGGTTGGCGGCGCCGCCCAGCATGTATGAAACCGGAGGCGCGTAGCCCTGCTGGTTGAACATCGCCTGGCCGCGCGCCATGAACCAATCATGCAGGCTTACGCTGGGGATCACTTCGGTTCCGTTGCTCTCATAGGGAGTTTGCAAATAGGTGTAGCGCACCCCGGCGGTGAGGGTGAGGTTGGGCGTGGTGTGCCATTGGTCCTGGACATAGGTCTCGAATTCATTGGCCTTGAAGCGGCGGGCAGCGGGGACGCCCTGGCCGAGCACTGCGCCGGTCTTGTCGCGGTTGTAGTTGGAACCGACCTCGGAGACCAATCCGGCGAGCGCGGTGACCGGGTTGTCATAGTTATTAGCAAAATCATTGGCCACAGCGGGAAAGCCGAAGGCGGCGGGATCGAGGCTCGAGCCCTGGTTGGCGAGGCCGGAATTGACGATCCAGGAGGTGTTGGTGAGACCGCTGAAGAAAGAATTGGCGTTGGTGGCGAGCAGGTTTTTGACCATGCGGAGATTGACCCCGAATTGCAGGGTATGCTTGCCCCGCACCCAGCTCACGTCATCCACATAATTGTTGACCGGGACGATGTGGTAGGAGGTGGAGGTGACGGCGAAGGGCTGGTCCAAGCCGCGGAACTGGACCACGGGCTGCGACTGCGTGCCGGAGACGCCGATGCCCTGACGGATGTATCCGTAGCGGAAATTGTTGATGAGCGTATTAGTTAGCACGGCGGTGTATCCGACGGAGATGCCCTTGCTGTTGTTGGTGGTGACCGTGGATGCGGGTTGGCCGGGGAACTGCGGCGCGTCGGAGAGGTGATCATTTTGCATCTGCGGCTTGATGAAGAGCCGATGGTTGCCGTTGGCGGTGAGGTTGACGTCGAGGCGGACGAGGTAGGTATCGAGTTTCGCGGGCACCGGAGCGGCGAAGGTGAAGCCGGCGAAGTTGAGGCCGTCTCCGGAGTTGAACTGGTTGGGCAAGGGGTAGGCGCTCCAGGCGGAGATGACATTGGGATCGGCCCCTCCGCCCCAGGGGCAAGTGCCGTTGGCGACGCAGGCCTGATCGGTGGAGGCGAGTTGTTGCGGAGTCAAACTGTAAACCGATTCAGTCAGTCCGGTGCAGTCGGAGCTGGCGCCGCAGGTGCGATAGCGCACGACGCCGCTGCGCAACTGGCTGGTGGGCACGATGCGCGTGACCTGCTGGGATTCGCGGGTGCGCTGCCCTTCATAGTTGGCGAAGAAGAAGAGGCGGTCCTTGATGATGGGGCCGCCTACGCGGGCGCCGAAGGTGTTGCGAATCAATTTACCGGGGACGTTGGGCAATCCCGCCTGGATTTCGGATTCTTTATTGAACCAATCATTGGCGGTGCGCACCAGGCCGCGGTTGTATTCGTAAAGCGAGCCGTGGAACTGATTGCCGCCGCTGCGGGTGACCTCGATCACCTGCGCGCCGGAGGAGCGTCCGGCATCGGCGTTGGAGTTGCTGGTCACCATGCGCAGCTCCTGAATGGAATCGAGCGGAGTGCGCAGAGCGCCCTGGAAGGGTTGTCCGAAGCCTGCATCGTCGTTGTTGTCCACGCCATCGAGGGTGACGTTGGTCTGATCGCTGCGGGCTCCGGCGACCGCGCCCTGGCGCGTGTCATAGCTGGTGTCCACGTTGTTGCCCACGAAGGTAACGCCGGGTTGCAGGGTCAATACGGCGAGGGGGTCGCGCCCTTCAAAGGGCAGAGAATCAATTTGCGTCTGGGTGACGGCATTGCCGATGGTAGCGTCCTGGGTGTTCACCGTGGGGGCGGCGGCGACCACGTCAACCTGCGCGCTAGTGCCGGCCATTTTGAGCGTCAGATCAATGGTGGCGGGCGTATCCACCAGCAAGTTGAGGCGGCGTTTGGCGGGAGAGAAGCCCTGCGCCTCCGCCGAGACCTCGTAAAAGCCAGGTTGCAGTTGCAGGAACTGGTAAGCGCCTTGCGCGGTGGTGGTGGCGTTGCGCGTTCCGCCTTTGTCAACGTTCTTGAGCACTACGGGAATATTGGGCACGACCGCGCCGCTGGGATCGGTGATGGTGCCGCGCAGGGAGGTAGTGGCAGTCTGGGCGAGCAAACCAAGAGTGGAAGTCAGAAAGGCGGTTAGCAGCAGAAGAGATGGGCGTCTCATAAGCGTGTCCTCGGATTGTCCTGGTGAAGTTCGCGCAATTATAGCCGCCTCGCGGCGAAGGGCAAGCGTTTTTTTTTACAGCCGCTTCCACGCGCGGAGAGAAAAGAACGCGAAGCAACCAGGGCGCAGTGAACACTGCTGGCAGCTTAAAGCATAATGTCCGGCAGGAGCTGATGTACCTTGCCGCCGCGGTCCCGATCCGCAGGACGCCAAGGAATGCGAAGGAGCTATCGCGATTGGATGGCGGCTTCCGCCAGAGATGGGTAAATGCTTTCCACTTCCCTCAGGAAAGAGGCGCAAGTTGTTGCACAATCGATTTTCACGGGCGGGAACAAGGATACCTAACAGTCTCTCGACTAAGAGAGGAAGATCCTTAATTCTCAATGGCTTACGGGAGCCGGAGGTTGCTGTGAGCGGTGGAAAACTGTGCTCTGCTTTGGCAGGCGAATTGCCTACTGTTTGTTTGGAGTTCTGCCGACGCTGCGATTGAGAGCGACAGAACCTAGAACGACAGAACCTAGAACCTTTGAGGAGAAGTAAATGAAAAAAATGGTTATGGTAATGGCCTTGGCGCTGACCTTCGCGGTAACCGCGTTCGGCAGCACAACCTACAACAATTTCACGGGCTATAACCCGTTCTGGCATCCGTTCGGAAATCCAGATACCTCCACCTACGGTGAGACGTTTACCGCTCCCAGCAACGGGGACCACGTGCTGAACAATTTCAGCCTCTATCTGGCCGGCCCTTCTAACCCCGGCAGCATTATTCTGGGCGGCTACATTGCGACCTGGAACGGCACCAATGCAGGTACGCTGCTTTATTCGAGCGCAGCGGTCACGGACCCCAATACCGGGAACATCCAGCTTACGTTCAATACCGGAAACCTGAGCCTGACGCCCGGCGGAGACTACGTTGCATTCCTCAGCGTCTCGCAATTCTACGGGCAATCGTCGGGCGAAGCCTTTGCTTCGGTTGGCGACGCGAGCGTCCCGGGAGGAAACTTCGTTTACTTCAACAACGGAGGTAATTTCGGGGAGCTGTTTACCAACCAGTGGGATGCGACAGGGCTGAAGCCGGACTTTTCGTTCACCGCGAACTTCAGCGGCGGAGCGCCCATTCCGGAGCCTAGCTCGCTGCTGTTGCTGGGTACGGGCATTCTGGGCGCGGCGGGAGCGCTACGCAGAAAACTCTCCGCATAACTGGAGTTAAATTGCTTTGCTTGCTATGAAGCCGCCCTTCCCTATGCCGGGGGGCGGCATTTTCGCGCTTGTGGGGCTGCCGCTCCTCGCGGGCTGTTGTGCCCGCGCTCCTTCCCAATCGCTGACTGAGATTGCCCTGCCTTCGGCTGCGTTAGCGAGAATACCGTCCTCGCTTGAATCACTGCTTCCAAGCGGTCCGCAATGCGAACGCTGCTTTGCCTTTTTTAGGATCGCAAGGATCGTAGCTGCTTTGCCAAATCCGGATGATGATCTAGGCCGCAAAAGTGTTGTGGCTGGTGGTCTGATCGCTTAGGCCCGCCAGCAGACCCGCGATTGAGATGTCCTCGTCCAACGCTTCCCAATGTAATCCGCGGCTGCTGATCCGGACCTGCTCGCGATCTTCCGCGACGCTGTGCAAGAGCCTGGGAAACCACGCGAGCGGCACACCGATGGTCCGGCCGTCGCTCAGGTCAACCCACATGAGGTCGGAATCGAAATGCACACGCATCGCCCTAGCTGAAGAATTCATTCCATGCCCTCTCGATCCGGTCTTTGCTTGCCTCGACGAGTTC
>JBDTLH010000028.1:0-11504 GCA_039934875.1 Acidobacteriaceae bacterium
CGGATGAAAATCACACCCTACAATCATCATAGGAAGGCTCCTTTCTTCTCCAGCGTCTTTCTTGGTCCTCAACCGCAAAAGACTGCTTGAGCATAGAACGCGAGCCTTCCCTCTTATCCCATCAACCAACGTAACTCACGTTCGGGTCGAACTGTTAGAACGGTCGGCTTGAACCGCATCTCCGATTTGCCGGGCGGAGCGATGCAAACTGATAGCCGAGCCCCTTGCGCCAAGTTCCCCGAGATGGACTTGATGAAAGGGTTCCAGAATGGAATCCGGGCGAAATCGGTCAGGAGCGCCCAAACCCGCGCGGCGGGGGCATCAATCTCAATGTTGGTCTCTATCCGACGCTCAACCATTCAGCCACTAGAGTATACCTGATATGGGTATAGGCGCTGAACAGGAAGCACCATAGCCCGTGATGGCCCCCACATTCAAACTGAAACACTACTCTTTTTCGGTAATGGGTCAGTTTGAATCTGGCCCGCTGCCAAAGTTACCTGCGGATTCGCATGGACCAACGAGGAATTGCAGCCGCAATCAAGTTTTCCCCAAGCCGCAAATTCTGTTACAACGGATGCCATGCACCTCCGCTACTTCCTTTTGCTCCTTCTGGCCGCACTCTCCGCCCTATGCCTCTCCGCCCAACAGACTGGTCCCATTCGCGGCGGCGGCGGCATCACCCTTCCCGCGCCTCCTCCCACGGAGATCAAACCGGTCACCGACGATCTGCACGGCGTCAAGGTCACCGATGATTATCGCTGGCTGGAGGACCAGGACTCCCCTCAGACGCGGGCGTGGATCAACTCGCAGATCAAATACACCGACGACTATCTCTCGCAAGTGAAGGACCGCCCGGAGATCGTCAAGCGGCTCACCGAACTCACCCACATCGAGAGCTACAGCACGCCGCAGGAGCGCAAGGGCGTCTATTTTTTCACCAAGCGGCTGGCCAATGAGAACCAGGCGTCCATTTATATGCGCAAGGGGCTACACGGCGCGGACGAGCGCCTGATTGACGCCACCAAAATGAGCGCCGACCAGAACACCTCGGTGCACATCAACGATCTCTCTGAAGATGGCGGGCTGATGGTCTATGGCATCCGCGAGGGCGGCGCCGATGAAGAAACGGTCAAGCTGCTCAACACCGGCACGCGCCAGGAGCTTGCGGATTCGTTGCCCAGGGCGCGCTATTCCGGAGTATTTCTCGCTCCCGGGAACAAGGGCCTCTACTATGCGAAGTTTGAGGGCAAGCTCGGCAGCGCCGTTTACTTTCACGAGATCGGTAGCCCGGCATCGGCGGACAAGATGGTCTTCGGGCGCGAGTTCGAGGGCGAGAAGTTCGGCGCGCTCGATTTGATCTCCGCGCGCGTGACCGAGAACGGGCGCTACCTGATCATCAACGTCGGCCATGGCGTTCCGGCTAAACGTGTGGACATTTATGTGAAAGACCTGCGTACCAATGCCTCCCAAAACGGCGACGCCGCCATCAGGCCGGTAATTCATGGCATTGATAACCGTTTCATGCCCCACAATCACGATGATGATCTCTACGTCCTCACCGACAATAAGGCCGACAACTACCGCGTCATTCGCGTGAAGATCAACGATCCGTTGCCCGAGCATTGGGCGACCATCGTGCCTGAGGGCAAGGACGTGATCTCCGAGATCGCCATCGTCGGCGGCAAGCTGTTTACCACCGGACTGCACGATGTCGTCACTGAGACGCGCATCTTCACCCTCGACGGCAAACAGACGGGGACCATCACCAATCCGGTGCTGGGCGCGTCGTCGGCATTGCATGGGCGCGACCAGTCGCAGGAAGGGTTCTACACCTTCGAATCCTTCAATATTCCGCCCACCATCTATCGCTACGATGTGGCGACCGGGCAGAAGGACGTCTTCGCGAAACCTAACGTGCCGTTTCCATCCGACAACTATGAGGTGAAGCAGGTTTTCTACAAATCCAAAGACGGCACCCGGATCCCCATGTTCATCTCGGCGAAGAAGGGCCTCAAGCAAACCGGCAAAACGCCGACCCTGATGTATGCCTATGGAGGTTTCAACCTGACCGAGCTGCCGCATTGGGACCCTGAATTCGCCTGGTGGATGGAGCAGGGCGGCTTCTATGCGCAACCCAATCTGCGCGGCGGCGGAGAGTATGGCGAGACGTGGCATCGCGCGGGCATGTTCGAGAAGAAGCAAAACGTCTTTGATGATTTCTTCGCCGCCGCCGAATATCTGATCGCGCACAAATACACTGACAGCTCCATGCTGGCGACCCGCGGCCGCTCCAACGGCGGCCTGCTCATGGGCGTGGCGATGACCCAGCGTCCTGACCTGTTCGGAGCGATCTGGTGCGGCTACCCGCTGCTCGACATGTTGCGCTACCAGGATTTTCTGGTGGGCCGCTGGTGGACGGCGGAATACGGTTCAGCGGAAAATCCCGAACAGTTCCAATATTTGTTGCAGTATTCGCCCTATCAGAATGTGCGCAAGGGAACGAAATACCCCGCGATCATGTTCAACACCGGCGACGCCGACACCCGCGTCGCGCCGCTCCACGCGCGCAAGATGACGGCCTTGATGCAGCGCGACGACGGCAGCGACCGTCCGGTGATCCTGCACTATGAATTAAAGGCAGGCCACAGCGCCGGCGTCTCCCTCCAGCAACTGGTGAATGACACCGCGGACGAGCTGGCGTTTCTTTGGAATGAGACGGTGGGGAGGAAGTAGTTTCTTTCGATCTTCCGTGCGACGCTATGAGTATTTGGGACGATATCGAGCTTCCAGATTACGAACGGGAGCCGGACGAAGACCTCAGCGACGAGTTCGATGATGCATTCCTTGACGCAGCCTGTGAACAATTAATCAAGTTTCTCGACGGTAGCCCGGATGGAGTGTTCTACCAACAGCAACTTGAGGTGATCTTCGAGAAGAATTTTTTTCACTGGGTAACGGCAAAGGCTCTCAAGATTCTGCGGGAAGCCCAACAAGTCGGGAGTGAATCACAGACCCTCCGAACGTCGGAACCATAAGATTCTACTTCACGCGCCGCAATCGATATTGGAAGCGCAGAGCAGCTCTTATCAAAACCATCGTCCAGCGTTACTCCGACCCAAAGTTTACGTCCGGTCTCGGTGCACAAGCTGAACTGCTGGTGGATGCAGCATTTCCTACAGTCGGCTTCATCCCAAAAGGAAGAGAAGTAAAATCATTCAACGGCTTAAATTGGTTGAAGAGCGGCCATGACTTGGATCGCGTCTTCGAAAAAGACGGTCTCAATTATGGAGTCGAAATCAAGAATAGGCTCGGCTACATCAATCGGCAAGGAACTCAAACTTGTACCCCTTTTTGTGGCCAGAATGATGCCTAAAACTTACATAAACGAAGTCTATCAAGCAGGCGGATTTAGCCTGATCCTTAAATACCAGCTCTACCCGTTCGGAACCGCAGATTTTGCAAACGAGGTGCGTGAAGAACTTCAATTACCGACTGGATGTCCCTCGCGGCTCGAAAACGGAACTCTGCAAAGGCTGGTCAACTTCCACTTTAAGAAACTCCAACGGCTGAAGAGTAGATGGTAGTCAATTCGTATTCATAGGGATTCTGAGCTTGGGCAGTGTTTTCAACGACTTACGAACCCCTTTGCGTGAATTGCAATCCGAATTCACAAATGACTCGCGTCCGGCTTGAGATGAGCAAACTCATCTCAGAGATCAATTTAACGAGACGCTCACCCGCAATGCGTCTGGGAAACAGCCGTAATCTTCGATGACGCACGCAACAACATACTACTTCAAATACTTACCAAACCACGCCACAATCCTGTTCAACGAATCGATCTGGTCTTCGCGCTTCATAACCTCTTCGGGGTAATACTTTGCTTCGACGGCCTTGCCACTTTGCTGCAAGGTCGGCACCCTGTCTGCCTCGGTGCTACACTTTCTTCACCCAAGCATCTTCTTCTATTGGAGTTGCCATGATTTTCCGGCTTCTAGCTCTGACGTCGGCGTTACTCTTGTCTTCAAGTATATTCACCTCTGCCCAAACCACACCTTCTCCCAATACCGCCGCGGAATCCGCTCCCACGCTGCAACATTTCGACCCCAAGATGGTGGACACTGCGATTGATCCCTGCGTCGATTTTCATCAATATGCCTGCGGAAAATCTTTTGCGGAAAATCCCATTCCCGCGAATGAAGTAGCGTGGGGGAGCGCATCGAAGCTGGCGATCTGGAACGATACTGTCCTGCATCAGACGCTTGATGACGCCGCTGCCAGGAAACAGGGACGCGGCGCCAACGAACAGAAAATTGGCGACTACTACGAAGCCTGCATGGACGAGCAAAAGATCGATGCTGCGGGGATAAAACCACTCGAACCGCTGCTCAATCGCATAGCCGCCATCAAAGAGAAGTCGGAGTTGGCAGAGGTGCTCGCACAACTGCACACCGCGTTCCCCGCGGCATGGAGCGGCTCCGATAATCAGACCAACGCCGCACTGTTCGGCTTTGGTCCGACGCCTGATTACAATGATGCCCGCCAGGTTGTCGCCGGAGTCGATCAGGGTGGCATCGGTCTGCCGGGACGCGATTTCTACCTCAACAACGATGAAAAATCGCAGGGCATACGCGCACAATACGTCGCTCATATCTCGAAAACCTTGGCGATGTCCGGCGAACCTGAAGCGCAGGCGCAGCAGGACGCCGCCAACATTCTCGCACTTGAGACCGCGCTCGCCAAACTGCAAATGGACAACATTTCGCGGCGCGATCCGAAGAACCTCAACAACCGCTATACGCTGGCGCAACTGAAGGCGCTCACCCCATCATTCGATTGGGACACCTACCTGAAGGCAGTTGCCGCGCCAGCTTCGCCCGTTTACCTCGTCACCACTCCTGCGTTCTTTAAAGGACTGGAACCGCTGATTCAACAACAGCCTCTCGAAATCTGGCAGGCGTATCTTCGCTGGCACCTGCTGTCGAAAGCGTCGGGTTATCTCAGCGCCAATTTCGTGAATGAGCAGTTTGCTTTTATCAAAGGGCTTTATGGAGTGCAGGAGATCCAGCCGCGCTGGCGCCGCTGTGTTGCCTTCACCGATCGCGATCTGGGTGAAGCTTTGGGGCAGGCCTATGTCGCGCGCGCTTTCTCCCCGGAAGCCAAAGCGCGCGCAAAAAAGCTAGTGAACGACATCGAAGCCGCCCTCGGCCGCGACATCACCGCAGTCGATTGGATGCAACCTTCAACCAAAACAGCGGCACACGCCAAGCTCGCTGCCGTCGTCGATAAGATCGGGTATCCCGACGTATGGCGAGACTATTCCGCGCTCGAAATTACACCCGATAGCCTGCTAACCAACGTCGAGCGCGCGACTGCTTTTGAATCCCATAGGCAGATGAGCAAAATCGGCAAGCCGCTCGACCGCGCCGAGTGGATCATGACGCCGCCCACCGTGGACGCCTACGAGGACCCGCAGACCAACACCATCAACTTTCCCGCAGGCATTCTGCATCCGCCGTTCTTCGACGCCTCCATGCCCGACAGCGTCAACTATGGATCGGAGGGCGCGATCATGGGCCATGAAACCATCCACGGCTTTGACGATCAAGGGCGGAAGTTCGACCTGAACGGTAATCTGCATGACTGGTGGTCTGCCGCGGACGCCAAAGCCTATGACCAGCGCGGCGACTGCATCGCGGAGGAATACACGCAAATGGTGCCCGAAGCAGGCGTAAAGCAGAATGGGAGACTGACTCAGGGCGAAGACACCGCCGATAACGGCGGCGCTAATCTCGCCTTGATGGCGTTGCGGCAGAGTCTGGCAAGCCAGGGGCAGACGCTCGATACTAAAGGCCAGGATGGGCTCACCAACCTGCAACGCTTCTTTCTCGCTTATGCGAGCTCCTGGTGTGAGCAGGTCAGGCCAGAGGCGATGCGCACCGCGATTCTCACCAATCCTCACTCCATGCCCAAGTATCGCGTCAACAACGTAGTCGCGAACATGCCCGAATTCACCAAGGCATTTAGCTGCAAAGCGGGCCAGCCAATGGTCCACGCCAAGCGCTGCAGAGTGTGGTAGCCCCGTCGTTTTCAATAAATGAGAGGGGCGAAGCGATGGCGCTCCGCCTCTTTGTTGCCTCGCATGTTATTTCAAATACTTATCAAACCACGCCACAATCCTGTTCAACGCATCGATCTGGTCTTCGCGCTTCATGAAGCCGTGGCCCTCTTCCGGATAGTATTTCGCCTCTACTGTCTTTCCATTCGCTTTTAGGATTTTCACCACCTGCTCCGCCTCCTCTTTCGGCACGCGAATATCGCGCTCGCCTTGCAGCACCAGCAGCGGCGCTTTTTCATTCTTCAGGTACTTGATGGGAGAAGCCTCTTCGTAGGCGGCGCGGTCTTTCGCCGGATCTCCCAGCAGCGTCTTCTCATACTCCTGGAGCGAAGCGTCCGAGTGTTGCAGCATGGTGTACCAATCGATGATGCCGTACTCCTCCGCGGCCGCCGACCAGATATTTGGCGTCTTGCCTATCGCCATCAGGGTCATATAACCGCCATAGGAGCCACCGGTGATGCCCACCTTCTTCGCATTCACGTATCCCGTGTCTTCCAGAAAGTGGACGGCATAGACTTCATCCTTCAAATCGCCGCCGCCCAGGTCCTGATAGTTTGCCTTCTGGAATTCCAGGCCGTATCCCGTCGAGCCGCGCACGTTGGGTGCGATCACGACGTATCCCCGCGACGCCAGCGCCAGCGCCACAGAGTTGAATGCGTCCGTGGTCTGCCCCGTGGGACCGCCATGCGGATAGAGCACGGCGGGATTGCCGCCGTCGCGCTTCAGGTTGAACGGCGCCCAGAGATACGCCGAGATCATCTTGCCGTCGAAGCTCTTGTAGTGCACGATCTGCGACGCCGGCAGCGGTACATTCGTCAGCGAGGGGCGCGCCGAATGAGTCAACTGCGCCGCGCTGCCATTCGCCACATCCACCACCCACAGATCGGAGGGGCGCGTCGAATCCTGGTGCGCCACCAACAGCCGGCCGCGCGAGAACGGACTGGGATTGCCGCTCTCGAAGTTGATTCCTTGCGGCAGATCAACCTTGGCGTTGTGATCCTGTTTCTTCTTCGCATCCACCAGAACGATCGAGCGGCGGCCGTCGGCGTTCATGGAATACTCGAAATCGCCCGCCGGAGAAAAATATCCCGGCTGCGCCTCCCATTGCGTATCCGTAATCCACGTCTTCTTCTTGCTCGCGATATCGAGCAAGGCAACGTTGGGGTAGCCTCCCTTTTCGTTCGACGACATCAGCAGCGTCTTGCCATCGGGAGAGACGCTGCTCGCAATATTTAACACCTTGCCGGAGTGCGCGGTCAGGTCCTCCGCAACCCCCGACTTCACATTCACCCGATACACGTCAGAGTTGTCGAACCCGATATCGCCGCGTATCGCATAGACATATTGGCCGTCCGGGCTCCATGCCGCCAGCGACCAGCTCTGCTCCTTCTCCGCTTCATGGGTCAGCAGGCGCGATTGTTTCGTCTTCCAATCCATCAACGCCAGATTGGTGGAGGGCGCGGTCTTCTCCTTCGATTGAAACGCCAGCATCGTCCCATCGGGAGAGAACTGCGCACCCGTCTCCCGCACTTCCGCGGTTTTGGTCAGGTCCTCGGGCGTGCCCCCATTGCTCGAAACCATGTAGATGTCGTACATCTCATCTCCGCCATTATCCTGCACATAGAGGATCGACTTGCCATCCGGCGTCCACAACGGCTCGTCGTTGTGGTCATTGGATTTGACGATTTGCTGCGCGCCGCTGCCATCCGCCTTCATCACCCATAAATTCAGCCGTCCCGAGGCGTTGCTGATGTATGCGATCTCGCCTCCATCCGGAGACCACGCCGCGGTGCCGATGCGGTTCGTGTAATAGAGGTCCTCCACCGATACCGGTGCTGCTTTTGCGTTCTGTTGCGACACAATGCTCTTGGGATTGGTCGCCGTCCGGTCCTGCGGGCCCGATGCCCACGCCATCACCGGTAGAACCAATACCAGAAATCCCCACCGCATTTTCATGGTCATCGCCGCCCTCCAGATATTTGAAACATTTGACGACAAAATTCTATATCTTAGCGGAAGCAGCCGCGCGCGACATTGCGAATTCCCGCCTCCCCGTGCCCCGCGGCAGCATAGATCGATGGCGCCAGCCATGCCGCGCCATGCATTCTTCCCCCCAACTTTTTCTTAAGCAAATAGCTGATCGCGCTCATGCCAACCATCTGCGAGGCCATAAACACCGTCACCTTTGCCGTGGATGGATGCTGGCCGAGCATGGAGTCGGTCTCATAGCAGTCGCCGCTTCTCTCGATTGTGGTATAGGCGTCGAGCGCGAGGGAGACCGCCAGCGCGGATTCCACAACCACGAACTTCCTGTCAATAGTAGTAACCCGCGCTGCGGGCGCTTCCGGAAGCTGCGCCATCGAAAGTCCCGCGAACGCCAGCATAAGCATGACGATCTTCATTCCTGCTCCACGGCGGCTGCATCCGACAACTTGAGCGTCAAGGTAGCAGTACTGACGTGGGACAGGACTAAGTAGTTGTATCTAACCCCACCCTTATTTTCCTCCTAGGGACTGAGGGCGGCGTTCCGCGTAATATTGGCTCACCGGTCATGACGGCAAATATCAGCTCGCTTGCAACCCGCTGCTCAAGTTGCATTTTCCCGCCGAACCGTTATGCTGGATTGGACGTCGGATGAGGTTGCTCTTTTACATCCTGATCGCTTGTCTGTTTGCGATGTTGGGTGCCGCGCTTGCCGGTTACCTCCGCGTTCAGCGGCACCGCAATTCGAAGCCGATCATCAAGCTTGCGCCAGACCCAGAAAAAGAAACAATGAAAGACGAGAAAACCGAATGAATGTGAAAGCTCAAGACATCGACGTCGCCATCGCGCAGCCCTCAACCGCGGTGAAGCCCCTGGCCTCGTTGCATCCTGCGGTGCTGGTGGTCTGCGCCAGCCTTTTCGTCGCCCTCTGCGCGCATTTTTCGGTGCCGCTGCCCTTCTCCCCGGTGCCCTTTTCCATGCAAGACCTCGCCGTTCTGCTGGTCGGGCTCGCGCTCGGTCCCGCGCTCGGTTGCGCCGCACTGCTGTTATATCTGGCGGAAGGCGCGGTAGGATTTCCCTTCTTCACCCCCGGCCCCGGCGGCATCGCGCAACTCCTTGGCCCCACCGGCGGATACCTGATAGCCTATCCCTTTGTGGCATATATCGCGGGCGCCATCTTTGCTAAAGCGCGGCAGCACAAATTCCTGTTCGCCCTCGCCGCCTGCACCGTAGCTCAAATCGTACTCTTCGCTACCGGCGGTTTCTGGCTCTCGCTCGCCACTCATTCGCTCGCCCATGCGGCGCTTTTGGGAATCGTCCCGTTCCTCCCGCTCGCAGCCGTCAAAATCCTACTGGCATCCACTGCGGCGACCCGCTTCGGCATTCGCGGCAAACAATATAAGCTATAAAGGTATGCCTGCTTCCTTAACTCCCCAGGTGCGCGATATCAAGGTCGCCCACAGCCCCGATTCCGACGACGCATTTATGTTCTATGGGCTTGCCACCAACAAGGTGCGCGTCCCCGGCCTGAAGTTCAACCACACCCTCTGCGACATCGAAACTCTGAACCACAAGGCAAAGCAGGGCTTTTACGACGTCACCGCCATCTCCTTCCACGCCTACCCTTATTTGCAGGATAAATATGCGCTGCTCGCATCCGGCGGCAGTGTGGGCGAGGGATACGGCCCCATGATCGTCTCCTCCAGGCCCCTGACGCTCGATGAGGCCAAAACAAAAACCATCGCCATCCCCGGCGAACTCACCACTGCCTATCTCACCCTTAAGCTCTGGGCGCCCGAGATCGAGACTGAGATCGTCCCCTTCGATCAGATCATCCCCGCCATACTTAAGGGAGAGTTCGAGGCCGGCCTCATCATCCACGAAGGCCAACTCACTTACAGCCGCGATGGGCTGCACAAAGTCCTCGATCTCGGTGTCTGGTGGCGCGATCTTACCGGACTACCCCTCCCCTTGGGCGGCAACGCCATCAAGCGGGAGCTGGGCCGCGAGTTGATGTCCACCGTCGGGCAGGCGCTCAAGAGCAGCATTCAATACGGCCTTGAACACCGGGAAGAGGCGCTCGATTACGCCATGCAGTTTGCCCGCGACCTGGATAGCGCCATGGCCAATCGCTTCGTCGGCATGTACGTGAACGAGCGCACCGTGGATTATGGCGTTGACGGACGCCTCGCCATCCAGAAACTGCTCGAAATGGGATACGAGCGCGGCATCATCACCGAGCGCCCGCTGCTCGATTGGGTGGATTGATTGTCATCCTGTGCCGCCGCGGCACAGGATCTATGCAATTTCTCCGTACCGCGCAAAACTCGCGCTCTGCCACAGTAAAACTGCCCTGAACGGAACTTCCGCCGAAGCTCTGCCGTACCATTCATTCATATGGACCGCTTAATCAGATCCTTGGTATTTTGCGCGGCCTTTGCCTTCGCTGCCCCGTTGTTCGCCCAGCAGTGGAGCAAGTCGTTTGAGGTGACCGGCAAACCAACCGTGCGCGTCACCGCGGACGACGCGCGAGTCAGCATCAAAGGTTGCGATTGCACGCAGGTGCAGGCCCGCGTGAGCTGGCAGGGATACAAAAATGAGAACGTGCGCATCACTCCTTCGCAGAGCGGCAACACCGTCTCGCTGGAGGTGAGGACGCGCGAGCAACATCTCGTGAATTTTGGTTGGGAGCGCCGCTCAGTGCTGATCGAAGTGACGGTCCCGAAGGACTTGTCGCTTGAGGTCCAGACCGGCGACGGGAGCGTGCAAGCCGCCGGTGTCGCGGGCGACCTGCGCTTCAAGACCGGCGACGGAAGCCTCGACCTTACCGATCTCGATGGCACACTTGACGCCGCCTCCGGAGACGGGCACATACGGGCGAGCGGACGCTTCGACGACCTCCGCCTTCAGACCAGCGATGGCCATGTGGATATCGATGTCCGAAAGGGCTCGTCGCTCAAGGATTCCTGGTCGGTGCGCAGCGGAGACGGCAGCGTGCGCATGCGCCTCCCCGACGATTTGCACGCCAACTTCGAGGCCCGCACCGGAGACGGCAGCATTCACACCGACTTCCCCGTGACCATCAGCGGCGACCTAAGCGAACGCAAACATCTGGAAGGGAAGATCAACGGCGGCGGCGGTCTGCTTACTATTCGCACTGCCGACGGCAGCATCTATCTTAACAAGAATTAAACGGTTTCACGCTTCATTCAGAGAACTTCACCCCTGGATTCGCGGCGGACCAATGCTGCAACCCTACTTGTTCTTTTCGAGCGCCTTCTCCGCCGGAGCGTAATTCGCGATCTCCGTCGATTGCTTAAACTCATTCTCCGCGGCGGCGGCATCGCCTCGCTTCTGATACGCCAGCCCAAGCTGGTAATAGGCCTGATAGAGCGGCGCC
>JBDTLH010000029.1:0-14730 GCA_039934875.1 Acidobacteriaceae bacterium
GAGAGCAGCGACAGCATCGAGACCGGGAGGCTCGAGCACGTGACGCGCTCGCAGGTGCTGGAGGTATTCGGCGGCGACATCGGGCGGAACATATTTTTTGTTCCATTGGCGGTGCGGCAGAAGCAACTGGAGGCGGCGCCGTGGATCAAGTCGGCCATGGTGATGCGCTTCCTGCCCAACCGGCTGCGGGTGGAGGTGAAGGAGCGGACTCCGATGGCGTTTGTGCAGATTGGAAGTACGACGGGATTGATTGACGAAAGCGGAGTTGTGATGCCCATGCCGATCGCGACTGGCCCCGGCACGATCAAGGACGACTTCAGTTTTCCGGTGATTACCGGCCTGCATAGCGCGGAGCCGCTGAGCGTGCGCGCGGCGAGCATGAAGATCTTTGCGCGGCTCGAACAGGAGCTGAACGCCAATGGCGCCGCCTACATGAACGATGTAAGCGAGGTGGATCTGAGCGATCCGCAGGATGTGCGGATTGTAGTGGGGGATAACGACGGCACGGTGCTGGTCCACCTGGGAAGCAGGGACTTCGAGCGGCGCTACCGCTTTTATCTGGAGCATATCAAGTCGTGGCGGCAGCAATACCACGTGCGCTCGATCGATTTGCGGTATGACGGACAAGTGATTGTGAACCGCGAAGGGCAGGTTACCGGCAAGTGAGCATAGAGCGCAGCACGGAAGAGATGCTGGCGGTCATAGACATCGGCAGCGCCAAGACCACGGTGGTGGTGGGCGAATCGCGCGCCGATGGTCCGCTGCTGTTTGTGGGCTATGGGCAGGTCGAGAGCAAAGGTGTGAAAAAGGGGCTGGTCGCTGACCTGAAAGAGGCGACGGAGACGGTGAAGCGCGCCGTCGATCAGGCGGAAAAGATGACCGGCATAGAGATTGCGAGCGCCGTGGTATCCATTGGAGGCACGCATATTAAAGGCGTCAACAGCCGCGGCGGCGTGGTGTTGGGCAACCGGCAGCGCGAGGTAGAGCGGGAGGACGTGCGCGCGGCAGTGGAACGGGCGCGCAGCGTGCAGTTCCCCGCCGACCGCCAGGTGCTTCATTTGTTGCCGCAGCAGTTTTTGATTGACGACCATGCGGGAATCCAAGACCCGCTGGGGATGACGGGGTCGAAGCTGGAAGTGCATCTGCATCTGGTGACGGCGTCGGCCAGCGCGGTGCAGAGCGTAGTGACCGCGGTCAACAAGGCGGGGGTGCAAGTCGAGGACACTGTTTTTGAAGGCATCGCGTGCGCGGAGATGCTGTGCGGATTGACGGACAGCGCGCGCACGCTGGGCGCATGCCTGATTGACATCGGCGCGGGATCGACGGAGTTGGTCGCTTATTATGACGGAGCCGCCATTTTCACGGCTTCGATTGGCATAGGAGGAGAGCACTTCACCAACGACGCGGCCATCGGCCTGCGCTGCACCCTGGGGGAGGCGGAGCGGCTGAAGCGCACATACGGCAGCGCAGTGGTGACCTGTATCCCCAGCGATAACGTAATCGAGGTGCCGGCGGGGGCTTCGCCGCGGGTGGTATCGCAACGTTATCTGGCGGAGATCCTGGAGCCGCGGGCGCGGGAGCTCTTCGAGCTGGTGCGGGATGCTTTACGGGCGGGAGGAGTTCTGGATAACCTCGGCGCGGGAGTAGTTTTGAGCGGCGGCGGGGCGCGGCTCTCCATGATCCATGAGATATGCGAGCAAGTGCTGCGCTGCCCGGCGCAGGTGGAGGCCGGGGCCCCCATTGCGCGGATGCCGCACGAGCTGATCACGCCGGAGATGGCGGTCCCCGCCGGGCTGTTGGCCTATGCGCATCGCACCCGGAACATGAAGCGGGCAGAGGGGCAGGGGTTGAAGGAGAAGCTGCTGCAATTGTTTGCGGGAGCTTAGGGGATTGTCCAATTGGCAAATTAACAAATTGGCAAATTGAAATTCGACAATTTGACAATCTTAAATTTGAAATAGTCCGGCGAGGAAAATAAGGTGATGGGTATGGAAGATAATTCTAGTTCTACGAACGACATCCGCATTCATTTTCACGAAGACGCGAAGAACAACGCCAAGATCAAGGTGATCGGGGTGGGCGGGGGCGGCGGCAATGCGGTGAACCGCATGATCAGCGCCGGAGTCGAAGGCATAGAGTTCATTGTGGCGAACACTGACGCGCAGGCGCTGGAGTTGTCCAATGCGCCGGTCAAGATTCAGATCGGGACCAAGTTGACGGCGGGGCTGGGCGCGGGCGCCAATCCGGACGTGGGGCGCAAGGCGGCGATGGAAGATGCGGACAAGATCATCGAAGCGCTCGAAGGCGCCGACATGGTATTTGTAACGGCGGGCATGGGCGGCGGCACGGGGACGGGAGCGGCGCCGATTATCGCATCTTTGGCGAGCGAGATGGGCGCGCTGACGGTGGCGGTGGTGACCAAGCCTTTTGCGTTCGAGGGCAAGCGGCGGCAGAACCAGGCGGAGCGCGGCCTGGAAGAGCTGATCGATTCGGTGGACACGACAATTGTGATCCCCAATGAGAAGCTGCTGGCGGTGGCGAGGGACGCGGGATTTTTCGAGTCGTTCCGCATTGCGGATGATATTTTGCGCCAGGCGGTGCAGGGCATATCGGACATCATCACGATTCCGGGCATCATCAACCGCGATTTTGCCGACGTGAAGACCATTATGCAGGGTATGGGATACGCGGTGATGGGGACGGCGACCGGGGCGGGCACGAACCGCGCCACGGAGGCGGCGCAGGCGGCGATTGCCTCTCCTTTGCTGGAGGCGGGAGCGATTGACGGGGCGCGCGGTATTCTGATCAACATCACCGGATCGAGCACACTCAAACTGGCGGAGGTGAACGAGGCGTCGATGATCATCCAGAGCGCGGCGCATGAGGATGCAAATATCATATTTGGAGCGGTGCTCGACGAGGCGATGAAGGACGGGGTGAAGATCACGGTGATTGCGACCGGCTTCAAGGGGGACAAACCGGCGCACCGGGAGCGGGGCATGGCGGCCAAGGCGATTGCCGCGTCGCGATCCTATATACCGGAAATGGAGAGTGGGCCAACGATCACGGAGCGCCCGCGGGTGGAGGCGTTTGCCGGCCGCCCGGAGCCGGTGCCGGCGTACGAAGCTCCGGCACGGCAGGTCGAAGTACCGCGGGAGGTTGAGGTCCAGGAGCAGGAGGACCTGGACGTGCCGGCGTTTCTGCGCAAACGGGCAGATTAGAGCACTTTTCAAGCTGGCTTCGCCCGAATTCAAGGGAGAAGGGTCGGACCACCGACATTCGTAGCCGCTTATTTAGAATTATTTAATCGAGCGCCCCGGGCAATTGGGCGCGTGCTTGCTATCCTTTGCAAGTGGCTGCACATCTTAAGTTGAGACAGAGTTTATCCGATAGCATTGTTAGATGTGGTTCGGCGGGGAAGTTTATGCGCAAGAGGTTGCAATCCACAGGGGTTTAAGGGTAACAAGGTAAGAGCAGGGTTGGTGATGATTCGGCGATTTCCTGGTTGCAAATGCAACCAGAGAGGCTATCATCATGCAGTTCTGCAAGTCCGGGCGTGGGTGTAGAGAGAAAATGGGAGTCAGGGTTCGAATTCGCAATGCGGCGGTCATGTTGGCTGTAGTGTTTCTGTTGCTGGGGTCTGGGTTCGGCACCAGCGTCTCCCGTCGCGCCGCAGCCAAGAGACATGCCGCGCAAAAGATTGTGGAATCGGCCCGCACACAGCGGCGCATCGCCCATTCGAGCCACTCCCGGCGAACGGCGCGCGTGGTCAAGGTGGCGCGGGGCAGGCGGGCCCGGGGCAGGCGTCACAGGTACTATGAGCACTTCACCGGCAATTCGTTTGTGGAGAACGATGCGCTTACCGATGGAGATGTGACCACCGGGGAAGATCCAATCGTGCGCGCGGCTGCGATCGATGCGCTGGGCGATATGAACGGGACCGCCGTCGCCATCGATCCCAGCAATGGCCGGATATTGGCGATGGTGAACCAAAAACTGGCGCTCTCCGCAGGTGCGATGCCCTGTTCGACGATCAAGCTGTCAGTGGCGCTGGCGGGGTTGCGCGAGGGCCTGATCACCAAGGACACGATGGTAAACCTGGGAGGATGGCGGATGAATCTGACCCAGGCGATCGCGAAATCGAACAATGTTTATTTTGAAGTGCTGGGGCGACGACTAGGCTTTGACCGGGTAAAGCATTATGCCAACGAGTTCGGGTTGGGAGAGTTGGCGGGTTACGGCATCCAGGGCGAACATCTGGGGACCTATCCCGACGAGGTCATTTCGCAAGCAGAGGGTGGTGTAGGGCGCATGTGCTCCTTCGGCGAAGGAGTCAACATGACCCCGCTGCAATTGGGGGCGCTAACGGCAGCCATTGCCAACGGCGGAACGCTTTATTACTTGCAGCACCCCACCACTCCGGAAGAGGTGGTGGAGTTTCAGCCGCGGATAAAGCGCACTCTGCCCATCGGCGATGTGCTTCCGCAGATGCAGGACGGCATGTTGGGGGCAACCAGCTTTGGCACGGCGCGCAGCCTGCGGGCGAGCTTCCGGGAGATGCCGATTTTGGGCAAGACCGGCACCTGCTCCAAGGATGGAATGCGTTTTGGCTGGTTTACCTCCTATGCGGAAACCAATTACGGCCGCATTGTGACGGTCTTCTTTTTGGAAGGCGGCAGGCCGACATTCGGCCCTAAGGCAGCGGAGTTGACGGGAAAGTTTTATCGCAGCCTTTATGACCACAGCTACTTCGCGGTGAAGGCGAACGACAGTGTTCGCGGAGCGGTGGGCGCGTCGCAATAGAAGCACCACGTCTCGCAAAAAGCAACCACAGAGGACACAAAGGTTTCACGAAGGACAGGAAGGAAATCCAGAAGGGCAAAAAGCGCGAATCGAATCGCGTCTTTTACTCTTGCTCCGCCGAGTTGCGCTTCGTGTCGTGAATTGCCATTTGCACACGATGAAAAAGGAGGCAATTATCGAGGACCGAAGAACCTCGATCCCTGCCCCCTACTTTTTTTCTGCATTTCCTCAGTGCCCTCTATGGTGGCATTTGATCTTCGCACCGAATGTTAAAGCAGCGCCAACAGATCGGCGGGTTCGGGGCGATGGCGGAAGTCTTCATCGGCGAAGGCGCGTTCGACTGTTCCCTGGTTTGAGACGAGGAAGGTCGCCGCTATCGGCAGGGAGTCCGGAGCGTCGTCGTTCAGGTGGGAGAGGTTGATAAAAACGCTGCGATAGAGCTCCAGTTGTTCCGGCGGGACCTGGTAGTTGACTCGAAACCGCGACGCGACCGTGTTACCGCGGTCCGAGAGCAAAGGAAACGTGAGTTTATGCTGGTCCGCGGTGAGGAAATTCTGGTGGACTTTCTGCGGCGAGATGGCGACCAGCGATGCGTCTTTGGCGGTGATCCCGGGCAGCATAAACTGCATGGACTCAAGCTGGGTGACACAATAGGGGCACCAGCGCCCGCGAAAAAACAGGATGATCAGCTTGCCCTTGCCGAGCAGGTTTCGTGAATTCAATTCCCTGCCTTGCTGATCCGGCAGCGTGAAATCGGGCGTGCGCGCTCCGGGCTGCAAGACGCGTTGCGCGGTGTCCTGCGCTCGCAGGTGGGCGATGGCACGCTCATGGACGGCGAGCTTGTCTGGGGGAAGGTAGCGCTCTGAATTTTCGCGGATCTGCTGCAACTGTACGGCGAGCGGCAGGTGTGATTCGGATTTGAGATGGGTGGAGGTGCCGCGCCAGCGCATGGAACAAGTTTACAGTTCGCAGTCCCCAAGTTTACAAGTTCCCAAGTTCACAGTTCACAAGTTCGCAAGTCCGCAAGTTTACAGTTCGCAGTTCCCAAGTTCAAAAGTTCCCAAGTTCACAGTTCACAAGTTCGCAAGTCCGCAAGTTCACAGTTCATAGCTCACAAGTTCGCAGTTCCCAAGTTCGCACTTCGCAGTTCACAAGTGAAGATCCAAAGCAACCACGAACCGTCAACTGCAAACTGTAAACCTTGCTATGATGAATGTGTCAGGCGCCGGGTCCTACGCGTCGCAATCCTGTGAATCCCGCCAGGTCCGGAAGGAAGCAACGGTAACGGGCCAGTGCGAGCGCAGTAGGTACCCCGGTCCTGGCTCTACCACCAGTCTGAGCTTCTGAAGCGCTTAGCTCATGGATCAAGTTTACAGTTCAGAGTTCACAGCTCACGGTCAGAACAGCGCGCATTAACCGTAAACTGTTAACCCGTTTCCACTCTCTTGGAGAACTATTGAGTACTCATCGCCGTGTTCCTGTGAAAATTTCCGCGCTGGGGACGTATGTGCCTCCCCGCCTGCTCACCAACGCCGACCTGGAAAAAATGGTGGAGACGAACGATCAATGGATCATGGAGCGCACCGGCATCCGCGAGCGCCATCTGGTTGATCGAGGCATCGCTACCTCAGACATGGCGGTCGAAGCGGTGAAGCAATTGCTGGAGCGGCGCGGGATAGCGGCCAATGAGATCGAATGCATCATTATCGCGACCGTAACCCCGGATATGTTTTTTCCCTCGACTGCCTGCCTCGTCCAGGACAAGATTGGCGCGAAGGGGGCGTGGGGCTTTGATCTTTCGGCGGCGTGTTCGGGCTTCGTTTATGCGCTGCAGGCCGGGGTGCAGTTTGTCGCCAGCGGAGCGCACAGGAAAGTGGTGGTGGTGGGCGCGGATACTATGTCGTCGATCATCGACTACACCGACCGCGCAACCTGCATCATCTTCGGCGATGGCGCGGGCGCGGTATTGCTGGAGCCGGCGGCGGCGGATGATGCGGGATGCTTCATAGATTTCTTTCACGAGGTGGATGGGTCAGGGGCGTGCTCGCTCAATATGCCCGCGGGCGGCAGCAAACTACCCGCGTCGCATGAGACGGTGGACCGGAAGCAGCACTTCGTGCAGCAGGATGGCAAGGCAGTCTTCAAGTTCGCGGTGCGCAAAATGGCGGAGGCGTAAGAAAAGTTGCTGGCACGAAATGGATTCACCGGCGCCGACCTCGATTGCTTCATCCCGCATCAGGCGAATTTGCGCATCATTCAGGCGACAGCGGAGCGATTGACGATGAAGCCGGAGAGCGTGATCGTGAACATAGACCGCTTCGGCAATACCACGGCAGCGACCATTCCGCTGGCGATGCAGACCGCGGTAGATGAGGGCAAGCTCAAACAAGGCGATCTAACGCTGCTGGCGAGCGTGGGCGCGGGCTTCACCATCGGGACCACGCTGCTGCGCTGGGGGTTCTGAACGGATGGATTCATTAATTTCATTTCTCATTGGTCATTGATATTTCTGATTGGGTCATCTGTGATTGGCGATCAGCTTCGAGACCGCGCAATTCGCAATGAATGACTCGATCAGAAATGACTCAATCGATCAATGACCGCGCCGCACCAACCCCGTGACTCTGCCTGGCATCCATAGGCGGGATGGCAGCAAGAAAACTTCCTGTAGGCGCTGAAGTGTCTTCGATCTCCTCTGGTGGCGCGCACTTCCGGGTGTGGGCGCCGAAGCGTAAGCGGGTCGAAATCGTTCGAGTGGATGCGGATGGCCCGCTTCACCAACAAAAAGTCCAAGCGGGGAGTCCGCTGCAATCTGAAGGCAATGGATACTTCTCCGGCGACGTAGCGGAGATGCGGCCGGGCAGCCGCTACGCCTACGCGCTCGATGGCGAAGCGATGTATCCCGATCCGGCGTCGCGTTTCCAGCCCTTCGGGCCACATGGGGCTTCTGAGATCATTGCTCCGGAGGCGTTCCGCTGGAACGACAATGATGCACTCTGGCGCGGCGTCTCGTTAAGAGGGCAAGTTATCTATGAGCTGCACATCGGCACCTTCACGCCGGAGGGCACATATCAGTCAGCGATCGCAAAGTTGCAGCACTTGAAAGAGCTGGGCGTGAGCGTCATCGAGGTGATGCCGGTAGCTGATTTTCCCGGCAACTTCGGCTGGGGATACGACGGCGTAAACCTGTTCGCGCCCACACGCCTCTACGGGCGTCCCGACGATTTTCGCGCTTTTGTGCAGGCCGCTCATGATATCGGCCTCGCGGTGATTCTGGATGTGGTTTATAACCACCTCGGCCCCTCGGGGAATTACCTTGGGCAGTTTTCGGATGATTATCTGACCGACAAGCACTGCACGGATTGGGGAAGCGCCATCAACTTCGATGGCGAGAACAGCAGACCGGTGCGCGAACTTTATGTGGCGAACGCGGCGTACTGGATCCGCGAGTTTCATCTGGACGGTTTGCGCCTCGATGCAACGCAGGCTATCTTCGATGATTCTGCAACCCACATCCTCAAGGAAATCCAAGAGGCAGTGCGCAGCGCGGCGGCAGGTCGCGAAACTATTATCGTCGCCGAGAATGAAGACCAAAACGCATCGTTGATCTCGGAGTACGGCGTCGATGCCGTGTGGAACGACGATCTGCATCACTCGGAGATGGTGGCGCTGACCGGCAACCGCCAGGCTTACTACCATGACCATCTGGGGCACGCGCAGGAATTCATCTCCGCGGTGAAATATGGATATTTATTTCAAGGCCAGCAATATCGATGGCAAAGAAAGCGACGGGGGAAATCGGTATTGGGGACATTTCCTGATCGCTTTGTGGTGTATCTGGAAAATCACGACCAGGTAGCGAATTCGGGCCGCGGAGAGCGGCTATCGGAGATCACCAGTCCGGCGCGTCTGCGGGCGATGACGGCGTTCACGCTGCTGGCGCCGGGAACTCCGATGTTGTTTCAGGGCCAGGAGTGGGCGTCCTCGAATCCTTTCTTGTATTTTGCCGATCATGACAAAGATTTGGCGGAGCTGGTGCGCAATGGAAGACAGGACTTCCTCAAACAGTTCCCTGCTCTGGCAACTTCAGCGATGCGGCGTTGCCTGAGCGATCCCGAGTCGCCGGAGACGTTTGCCCGCTGCAAGCTGGAGTGGTCTGAGATCGAGCAAACAAAACATAGGCGATGGCTGCGGTTTCACCATGACTTGCTGCAGATGCGCCGGACCGACCCGGCGTTTGTGATGCAAGGGTATGGCAAGGTGGATGGCGCAGTGCTGACGCATCATGCATTTGTGCTGCGATACTTTCTGCCCGATGGGCGCGACCGCTTGCTGGTGGTGAACTTTGGTCCCGACCTGATCCTCTTCCATGTGCCGGAGCCGCTGCTGGCGCCCATTCTCGGCTGCCGCTGGAAGCTGGGATGGTCCACCGAAGACCCGCGCTACGGCGGCTGCGGTATGACACATCCGGACACGGAAAACGAATTCAATTGGTCGATCCGCGCCGAATCCTTGGCGGTCCTGTTGCCGGAAGACTGCGAAAGCGCTGAAGACCTTGATGAGCGCCTATGGCGTATTGAACCGTCAGAAAATGAGAATGACCGGGAGGAGTAGTGAGAGGTCAGTGATCAGCAATCAGTAATGTCAAGTTTGCTGCTTGATTCGGATATAAAGAAGGAGGCTCCAGCGCCGGGGAATTCAGCTAACAAATTTAAATATGACGGAAACCACGAAACCACCACTAATTGAGGCAGAGGTCAAGACGTTCCAGAGCCGGCGCAGGCTCGACCGCATCGCGCGCCGCCATCATCACCGGGAGGGGGATGCAAATGATCCGCTGCTGACGCGCGAGTGGCTGGTAACCAACGGATTAGGCGGCTACGCCTCGGGCACGGTCTGCGGAATTGCCACGCGGCGCTTTCATGGCGTGCTTATCTCTGCGCTGGCCGCGCCCAGGGGACGCACCATGATGCTGAACCGCCTGACCGAAACGCTGATCCATTCCGCGGAACGCGGCGGCCAGCGCACGGTAATCGCCGCCGAGGAGCCGGTCGAAGGCGACCTGGAGCTTCCCGCGGTGCACCATTTGCGCGAGTTCGCGCTGGAGGCGGGGCTTCCGGTGTGGACCTTCAACGTGAACGGAATTTTGCTGCGCAAGCGCCTCTATATGCCGCACCGGCAGAACACGGTATATGTCCGTTATGAGCTGCTCGAAGGCAGCGGAATCGACCGCGTGACCCTGGAGATTGCGCCGGGAATTCATTTCCGTCCGCACGAAGGGCTGCTGGCCGGCCCGCAAGTGGAACAGTATCGCTTTGAAGCTCGCGACGGCCTTTACGAGGTACATGAAGATACCGGATATCCCCCCTTGCGGATGTACGTGGACGCACCGGCATCCCACTTCAATTTGCATCCGGAGCGCGCGCGCGAGTTGCGCTATCGCATTGAGCAGGACCGCGGTTATGATTTTCGCGGCAATCTTTATATCCCCGGCGAATTCCGCATCGATCTGACCCAAGAGCACGGTGCGACTTTAGTGGCATCGACGGAGCAGGTTGAGGTCATGAAGGCAATGTCCCCGCGCTATGCCTTCGGGGCGGAGCGGGAGCGGCGGCGGCGGCTGTTATCGAAGTCCGATAAGCGGGCGCATGAGGGCGCAGCGGCAGAGCTTGTGCTCGCGGCGGACCAGTTTCTGATTACCCCGGAGGGCCGGTTGCGGGACCAGGCAGTCTCCCATGCCTCTGGCGGCGAGATGAAGACCATCATCGCTGGGTACCACTGGTTTACCGATTGGGGGCGCGACACCATGATCAGCCTGGAGGGGCTCACGCTCACCACTGGGCGAGCACATGAGGCGGGATACATACTGCGCACCTTCGCCCATCACATCAAAGATGGGCTGATCCCCAATATGTTTCCCGAGGGGAAGAACGACGGCCTGTACAACACTGCGGACGCTACGCTGTGGTTTTTCCATGCGCTCTCGCGTTACACCGAGCAAGCCTCAGACCGTCCGACGCTGCGCCTGATGATTCCGCGTCTGCTCGATATTGTGGACCACCACCTCGCGGGCACGCGCTTTGGCATAGGCGTCGATCCGGCTGACGGCCTGCTCCGCCAGGGCGCCGAAGGCTATCAACTTACCTGGATGGACGCCAAAGTGGGCGACTGGGTGGTGACTCCGCGCCGGGGTAAAGCAGTCGAGATCAATGCGCTCTGGTATAACGCGCTGCGGCTGCTGGAACATTGGTTGCGCACCGAACGAGGGCACTCGCCGGGCGATAATCGCGCGGACGAAATTGCCGCCCACGCGGAGCGTTGCCGCAAGTCATTCAACCAGCGCTTCTGGAACCCGCAACGCGGCTATCTGTTTGACGTCGTCGATTGCGATGGAGAGCCCGGCAAAGATGATGCGTCGTGCCGCCCCAACCAGTTGCTGGCGTTTTCGCTCGAGCATCCGGTGCTCGATGGAGAGCGCTGGGCGCCGGTGCTCGAGGTCTGCCGGGAAAAACTGTTGACCCCGGTGGGGCTGCGCTCGCTCTCGCCCGACAGCCCGGATTATAAAGCGCAGTATCACGGCGATCTGCGGGCGCGCGATGCAGCGTATCACCAGGGCACAGTGTGGAGTTGGCTGATCGGCCCGTTCGTAAACTGCTGGCTGCGGCTGCATCCGGAGGAGAAGGAGACGGCGTGCGGCTTTCTCGATGGGCTGGTGGCGCAGTTGGGCGAAGACTGCATCGGCTCAGTGAGTGAGGTATTCGATGCAGAGGCGCCGTTTGCGCCACGCGGATGCTGCGCACAGGCCTGGGGAGTGGCGGAGCTGTTGCGCTGTCTCGTCCTGACTGGCTGATTCTATGCCCAGTGCCGTGCTCAAGTGGCGGCCCCCATCGCCGATATGCAGAGAGAGGCGCCGCGCACCCATACTGCGGCCTGGAGTAAATCCGATGAAGGTGTTGATCGCTGCACAGGAAGAGGCAAGAGGCCGGCAAATTGAACAGCTTCTACAGTCCGAGGGTTTTGCGACTGTGGCAGTGGGGGATGGCAAGGCGGCGCTGCGCGCATTAGAGGGCGAAGCCGCTCCGCGGGTGGCGATCTTCGATTGGCTGCTGCCGCAGATGGATGGCACCGAAGTGTGCCGCCGGCTGCGTGCCGCGAGCGATGAGCGATATATCTATTGCATCTTATTGGTGCAGAGCGGCGCAGCCGAAACGGTGGCGCATCTGCTGGAATCAGGAGCGGATGATGTGCTGGCGCTCCCGATGGCGCTTCCGCTGATCAAAGATGAGTTGCTGGCAAGGTTGCGCGGCGCGCGGCGCATTCTTGACCTGCAGGAACAATTACTCGCGGCGCGGGACGCGTTGCGCTTCGAGAGCACGCACGACGGCGCGACGGGAGTGCTCAATCGGGCGGGGCTGCGGGAAAACCTGCACCGGGAATACGAACGCGCGACCCGCTTCGGCACTACCTGCGGCGCGGTCCTCGTCGATCTGGACCACTTCCGGCTGATCAACGAGAGCTTCGGGTATCAGGCGGGCGACATCGTGCTGCGCGAAGTGGCGTCGCGCATCCGCAACACGGTGCGCGCATACGACGTCGTGGGGCGTTATGGCGCCGATGAGTTTCTCGTCCTCTCGCCGGAGACTTCCGGTCCCGCGCTAATGGCGGAGGCGGAACGCATTCTCGCGGCGATGTCGAGCACCCCGGTCGCCTTTGATGGGCAGGAGATCATCGTGACGGCCAGCATCGGTGTTGCCACCAACGAAGAGCGCACTGAGGCGGAGATGGTGCAGTCCTCCGAAACCGCTATGAAGCAAGCCAAGCTTACAGGACGCAACAGCGTAGAGTTCGCCCGCAATTTCACCGTCGACATGGGCTTCGCGCCGCAGTTGGTGGAGCGCACGTTCAGGCCGAATTAGTCGAGAGGTTTGCCGTTTATAGTTCACGGTTCACCGTAAGAGCTGGTCCGTTGCTTCCACTGTGAACTGTAAACCGTAAACTTTCTTGATTATTCCCTGTCGCCGGTGCTCTTCGGAAACACACGATATACCGGCTTCGGCTCTCTCTGCTTCCCTTTCACCGCCCTCCACAAAATGCGATTGAGAACCTCCGCGTCGTTGGCGTCGGCGTGAGAGAAATCAAGTTTTGCGGATGCCTTCGCACCCACCGACTTCGGCGTATTGGTTTCATAAAGCAGACCATTGTCGAGATTGCGCCGGTCGGCATCAAACGCGGGCTGGGACCCTTTTCCGCTGAACATCCGATTCATAATAGGCGCATACGCGTCGTTGGCGTTCATCGGCGGCAGCCCGAGCAGCGCCTCCATGGTGTGGATCATGTTGACCGTGGTGTAAAAGCCGGATTCGACAAACGGCTTTCCGGCTTGCCTGCGCGGACCATACTTGCTGATTACGAGCGCAGTGCTGCGGTGGGAATCCACGTGATCGGCGCCGTTCTGCGCGTCGTCTTCGAGGATAAAGATGGCGGTGTCATTCCAATAATTACTATGTGAGACCGCCTCGACGATCCTTCCCACCGCGAGATCATTGTCGGCGACGGCGGCCTGCGGAGTGGGCATGCCGACCTTCGCTCCCGAGGTATGGTCGTTGGGCATGCGAACCAACATAAACTCGGGCATGTTGTGATCGGATACGAATCCGTTGAACTCGCGAAGGAACTCGTCGGCGCGCATCTGGTCCGGATAGCTCAGTTGAAAATCAGGAAACTGCGGATCGAAGTGCCCCTCCAACTCCGGCTTGGTCGCCGTATTTTTCGCCAGCACCGGCACCTTCCACGGATAAGGGCTTGCCGTTCCACTACCAGGCAGCGGCATTCCCTTCTCGATATTGTCTATGGGGCACTCGATTTTCGCGCCGCGCAATGCCTCGGGCGCCTCTCCGACGGCCTCGCCACACCATGCGCTCTGCACGAATTCGCCATAGTGACGATAGCTGCGCTGGTGCCGCGCGAGATTGCTCCAGAGATATCCGGTCGAAGGCTCATTGACGTCGGGGATGCCAAGTTCGAGCGGAATGCTGTTGGAGACATTCCCCTCAAAATCATAGGTGCGCTCGCGGCCGCGATAACTGATCGGCCAGATGCGTTCCGTGTAGTCGCTGGTAATGGCGGCGGTTGACCAGACGTGTCCGCTGCCCGAGACCTCGCCGGAATCATAGAAATTATCAAGCACGCCGAACTGCCGCGCCAGCGCATGTTGGTTAGGAGTAACATTCTCGCCGAACATCACCAGTCCCGGATCGCCGTTCGCCTCTTTGATGTCTCCAAAGACCTGATCATACGTGCGGTTCTCCTTGATGACATAGATGACGTGCTTGATGGGATTCTTGTCCACGCCGGTCGCAAAGGTGAACTGCCGCTGCGCCTCGCGGTAGAGGTTTGATTCGATCACCTGCTGGGTGGACGGCGAGAGATCGCGAACCGCCTCGGCGACTGGGATTCGTGCGATTGAGCCGTATTCCAGTTTGGGCGCATAGACCCAACTCTTCAAGTCGTGCGCGCCGTTCGGTCCGGTGCCAACGCCCTTACCGGTCGCGACAAACAGCTGCCCTCCGGCGACGGCCAGCGCAGTCGGATACCACTGGGTGGGCAACGATCCCAGGTACTTCAGCTTGCCCCCTTGCGTGCTCATGACCGCAACCGAATCCTGCGATGCATTAGCGGCAAAGAGCAGCTTTCCGTCCGGCGATGAGGCGAGCGCATTCGGATATGCACCGATAAATTTCTGCGCGGTGGGCGTGGTGCGCTCAAACTCTGTGTTTCCGCCGCCGTTGTCGAGCCGGATTGAGGCGACCTCGTCGCGATTCGCCAGAGCCACGTACAAGACGTTGTGGTCCCGGCTCAAGACCATCGCAGTGGGATGAGAGCTGGCGCCGGTCGGCTTTTCCGGAGGCGATAGCCGGAAGCGGCGTG
>JBDTLH010000030.1:0-23491 GCA_039934875.1 Acidobacteriaceae bacterium
TCAGCGTGCGCGAAGATCAGCGGCGCAGTTCGATTAAAACGGTATTTCCCGGTGCGCAGCACCACCGGGGAGACATCCTGGTTCTGTCCCGTCGCCTGATTGAACTTGTTCACCTTGCCGCCATAGATGAGGTTTGCGTCGAGCGGATCGGGCGCAACATATCCGTATTCTTCCACTCCAATTGGATGCCACTCGCGCGTGATCGCCCCATAATCGCTGCGCGATGCCACCCCGGCCGAACCTGACTCCTGCTGTGCGCCATAGACCCAGTAGGGGAACTGGTCATCGGTGATCACGTGGTAGAACTGCGCCGTCGGCTGGTTGTACCACGAGGACCAGGTCTGCCCGCCGTTTACGCTGATGGTCGCACCCTGATCGACCGCCAGCGCGATGATGTCCGAGTTCTCCGGATTGATCCAGACGGTATGATAGTCATCGCCTCCCGGCGCTCCCTTGATGGCCGTGAAGTTCACACCGGCATCGGTCGATCGATACGTCGAAGTGTTCGCGACATAGATCATGTCCGGGTTGCGCGGATCGGCTTTGACTTCTGCAAAATCAGAGCCACGCCCCCATATGCGCGGCTCGTCATTCACCTTGCGCCATGAGCTCCCGGCATTATCGCTGCGGTAAAGACCACCGTTCTTCGTGGCATCCACTAGCGCATACAGACGCTTCGCGTCACTAGGTGCAACCGTGAAGCCGATGCGGCCCAAACCTTCGCTCCAGGCGGGCAATCCCTGCGTCAGCGGTTGCCAGGTGTTGCCGCCATCCATAGACTTGAACAATCCGCTGCCTGGGCCGTTGTAGGAATTTCCTACCGTCCACGGAGGACGGCGTGCCGACCACATGTCGGCATAAACGATCTTCGAATTCTGCGGATCGAACTCTACCTTTTCCGCGCCTGTATTCTCGTCTTTGTAGAGGACCTTCTGGAAGCTCGCGCCTCCGTCCGTCGAGCGGAACACACCGCGCTCTTGATTAGCTCCATAAGGATGCCCCAGAACGGCAACAAATATCCGGTTCGGATCTTTCGGATCAACGATTATCGAATTGATCTGCTCTCCATCGCGCAATCCGAGGTGCGTCCACGTTTTTCCCGCATCGCTCGATTTGTAGATGCCATCTCCGATCGAAAGATCTGGCCGCTGGATACCTTCGCCGCTGCCGACGTAGATGATCTTCGCATCGGAGGGTGCGACCGCGAGCGCGCCCGCCGATTGCGTAGGCTGTCCATCAAAGATGGGATTCCAGGTGTGGCCGTAGTCGGTGGTCTTCCAGACGCCGCCGTCGGTGGGAGCCATATAGAACAGGTTCGGCTGGCCGGGTACGCCGGAGATGGCTACCGTCCGGCCCGCGCGAAACGGCCCGATGCAGCGCCACTGCATCTCGTCGTAGATTTTGGTGTTCATCTGCGCCTGCCCGAATGCTGCTGGCCCAATCAGCATTGCAGCGAACAAAAATAATCCGAAGGTGATCGAGCGGGAACGAACCATCATTGAGCGCTTCTCCTGATTTCGTGAAACACAAAGAACAGACCAGCATAAATCAGAGCGGCGCAACCCACAGTCTGAATTCGGCAATTGTCGCCTCTTCAGGGTTTGGGGCATAATAGCAGTCGCAACCATAAGGAGAATGACATGCAACCACAACCCGCCGCCTCGCCGAGTCCGTTCTTGATCTTTGACACCTTGAACGCGTTCCAACGCTCTGCCGCTCTCAAAGGCGCCATTGAACTCAATCTCTTCACAGCCATTGCTGAAGGCAACACCACCGCCGATCAAATCGCTGTGCATTGCCAGGCCACTGTGCGCGGCACGCGAATATTGTGCGACTCGCTGGTCACCTACGGGCTGCTTACGAAATCCGATGGCCGCTATGCGCTCACGCCGGATACGGCAACATTCCTCGACCGGCGCTCGCCTGCTTACATGGGCGGAGTAGCCGATTTTCTCTGTCATCCCGAGCTTGCGAAAGGCTGGAGCAATATCGCAGCCAATGTTCGCAAAGGAGGAAGCACTTTGCCGGGAGATGGCACTCTCAACATAGAAAACGAACTGTGGGTGCGCTTTGCCCAGGGCATGGCGGCGATGATGATGCCGGCCGCGCAGCGCATCGCGGGGCTGCTGGGAACAGATGCGCCACTCCGCGTGCTCGATATCGCCGCCGGACACGGCATGTATGGGATCTCCATTGCCAAATCGAATCCGAAGGCTGATATCACGGCGCTCGATTGGGCGAATGTTCTTGCGGTCGCAAAGGACAATGCAAGCAAAATGGGGATAGCGGACCGTTACCACACCATCGAGGGCAGCTTCTTCGACTGCGCATTAGGCAGTGGTTACGACGTGGTGCTGCTTACCAATTTTCTGCACCATTTCGACCAGCCGACATGCGTTGGCATAATCCGGAAGGCCAGAGCCGCGTTGAAGGATGGCGGAAAGATAGTGACGGTCGAATTCGTGCCGAACGAGGACCGAGTCACCCCACCGGTTCCAGCAGTGTTTTCATTGACCATGTTGGCGGGAACTCCGAGCGGCGACGCCTACACCTTCGCCGAGCTTTCAAACATGTTTCGCGAAGCTGGATTGGCGAAGACCGAGCGGCATGAAGTCATGCCTGGGCATCCGCAAACAATTTTGATTTCGGAATAGCTTGCGGGCCGTCTAGAGGTGGAATGATTTCCAACCGAGACGGCTTACAAGACAACGGCGTCAATCAATGATTTTAGACCAGCCGCCCACCCACCATGCTCTCCAGAATTCTCAGCGGAGAAATTTCCGGATTCACCATCGCCTCACCCCTCACCAACAATGTCTGCTCCAGCGCGAACCGCCCGCTTAATACCGCATGGGAGATGGTGTCGGTGTAGCACATCCAGCTTGCGCCCGGAGGGAAATTGCTGTATTCCTTTTGGCTATTCTCCTGGTAATCGGCATTCTCTTTGAGAAAATTGTGGAAGTCCATCATGAACGCATCATACGGGCTGCGCGCCCATTGCGGAGCGATCGCGTGGACTGGCGCAAATCTACCAATTGCCTGCCTGAAGCGGCGCAGCCCCGACCAGGATGAGACTCCCGACGGCAACGCGATCTTTCCCGCGGGCGCTGGCTCCTTTACCGCGAAGCGGCGCACCAAACCTCCGAATGCTCCTCCCGTCACCCAATTGCGGCTCTCGACGGGATTGATGTTATTAAAAAAACGTAGAATGCGGTTCCCATTAGTAGGTCGCGTTGGGAACGCATCCGTGTGCATCAGGTCATTGCGCTTGCGCAACGCAAGCTGCCGCGACTCCTCCGGCTGCGGACGGTAACTCGCATAATCAAGCTGCCAGCGCTGCTGATAAGGCGCAAGAAAGCGGCCCAGAAATTCCACTACCGCCTGCGAGTATTCGCGCATGATCTTCCGAAGCTGTTCTTCTGAACCGTGCGCCGATTTCACAAACCCGGTCACGCGATCTTCGCTGCGCCGATAAGCGATGTTCTTGTGATATCCCGCCCCAGCCTGCTGCTGATTGAGCAAAAACGCAAGGTCCTCGGCCGCAATCCTGATCGGACTCTGAGGGAAAAAGAGTATCGCGCCCGCCTCCAGTTGCGCGCAGTATTCGCGCAATTGCTCCTCATCGTCATTTCCCTGCCCCGCGGCAGCTTCATCAATGGCGATCAATGGCATGAAAGACATTCTATCCGCACTGCGCATTATCGCGCCGATCCTCCATCTTCACCTGCCGCTATTTCCTGGCGCCTCTGTGTTGCTTTCGGTTTATCCCCGCGCCGCCGTTGACCGCGGAAAGGATTGCTCTGCGGCGGCTTCGAGAGCCGTCAGCAGCTCTTGGCAATGCCGCTCGGCGGTGAGATAGCTGATGATCATAAAGCGGATCACGCTGCGTCCATCCACCGTGGTCAATGAAATCCAACGCTTGCCATCACGCGTAATTTCATTCACGATCTCTCCATGCAGCCGCGCCAATTCACTCTCTCCGATGCGGTCCTCGGTTTTCAGTCGCAAATTAAAGATGGGCAGCGTCTGCGGAGACGCCAGCTCAAAATGCTGTGAAGCCGATATCCCTTGGGCCACCTGCTCTGCCAACGCCATCTGTCCGTCGATCAACTCCTCGTACGCCCCTCTCCCATGAACCCGCAGCGTTAGATAGAACTTGAGCGAATTCATCCGCCGTGACCACTGCGTACTGATCTGAAAGTTATCAATCGACGCCGTGTCCGCTACCTTCGGCATATAGGGAGTAGGCACCGCGAACGCCTGCTCCAGCATCTCCGGATGCGAGGTCAAAATCACCCCTGCCGCAAAAGGCATTGCCAGCCACTTATGCGGATCGATGGTGACTGAATCCGCAAGTTCAATGCCCCGCAGCAGCTCGCGATGCTGGTCACTGAAGATCGCTGCCGCCCCGTAGGCCCCATCCACATGCAGCCACACCCCGTGGCTGCGCGCGATTCCCGCCAGCGCCGGAATATCATCAATCGCGCCTGAATTCGTGGTTCCCGCGGTGGCAACGATGCAGAATGGCTTAAGGCCAGCTTCAACATCCTCCTCAATCTGCTCTTCCAGCCGCTCGGGATCCAGTTGCACGCGCGAGTTCACTCGAATGCGCCGCCCGGCCCTGCGTCCGATTCCCAACAGCCCCGCTGACTTGTCCAGCGAATGGTGCGACTCGCCGCTCGAATAAAACACCGGACGCGCGCCAATCGCTACCACCCCTTCGTTCACATAATCCGGAAACGCATGCGCCAGCGCTAATGCCAGTGCCGTGAAATTCGCCTCATTGCCGCCGGAGGTAAACGTCCCTCCAAACGCATTGGTTGTGCCTGAAGATGCCCAGCCCACCCGCTCCCCGATCCAGCGCACCGTCTCATTCTCAATCTTCGACGCCAGTTGCGAGCGCGCCAGCGTCGCGAGCTGCGGGTTCAGCGCCGATACCAGCATCTCCGCCAACACTGCCATATAGGTCGGCGTGGGATTCATCAGCCCAAAGTAATTGGCCGCCGGAACATGGAAACCCTTGTCGATCAACTCACGGCAGACCTCGTCGAGCACCTGCGCCGCGTCATCGCCCGACTCCGGAATACCGTCGGTCAGCGCGGAGAAGGTACGCTCATCCGCCGGCAGTTGCACTGCCCGCTCGGGCAGCGAGGCATAATAATCATCAATGCGGTCAATGAGCTTATAGCCCAGTGCGCGGCGGGTGGCGGAATCAAATTCAAATGGCATGTCTATCTCGTAGCATATTGTCCTCCGCTCTCGCGAAGACCTTCTATTCGAGAACACCTCTTCCTAGACATCATAAACACGTTTTGATCTCTAACGTCCGGGTTTCCCTGGCTCTCGCGTTGCCTCAATCCAGGCGCACTACGAAGACGCCTTCCGGCGCCCTGGTCTCTTTCGCGACCTCATAAGCGCGCTGCTTGTTGTCTTCGAACACGCGCACCCGCAGCCATTCGCCGGTGGGGCCGGTGAACTGCAACACCTTGGCCGTGCGATACCGTTGCAGGAGCTTTTCTTTCAATTGCGCGGCCTTTTCGTAGCTGTCGAATGCGCCGATCTGAACACACCATCGCCCGCCGCTCGCGATGTCTTTGGGGGACTCCAGTACATCCACCCGTACCCGGGCTGTACCCGGCAGGTATAGGCCGATGATCTTCGCCGCGCCCAGGGATAGATCAATCACGCGATCACCCACGAACGGCCCACGGTCAGTGATCCTCACCAGGACGCTCTTGTCATTGCTGAGATTGGTGACGCGCACCGTGGAATTGAGCGGCAGAGTTTTATGTGCCGCAGTCAATCCGTTCTGGTCGTAGATCTCGCCGTTGGCGGCCCTGCGATGGTGATACACAGTACCATACCAACTGGCAATTCCGGTTTCCGTGTAGATCGGCTTTACTCCGCGATAATTTTTCTCAGCGTCCTGCTCAGTTTCCGCCGGCTGGCTGGATTTTGCGGGGGGGACTTTGCCACGCTCCGTGTTCGACGACGTGGCAGTCCCCTGCTGCGGCATCGGAGGCGGCGGCAACTGCCGGCGCGCGACATGCCTCCTGCCGCATCCCGCGAATACGAGTGCACTGACCAACAGGAGTGCGAAAGAGACCCTCATTCGCCCGGCTTCTTGGGGCGTTTTGACCCGGTGCGGGACTCAATGTATTCAGCGAGCTTGCGCAACTGCTCGGCAGCGCTGCGCAGCGCATCGCTGCCTTCACGCCGCACCTCGGGAACCACCTCATCATTCATATAGCGGATAACGCGTTGTAGTTCGGCATCGATCCTGGGCATGGTATCTTTCATTTTGTCATCCATCTTGCGCCCGAAGCGCTCGAAATTGTTGCTTGCGTCTTGCTGGTCTGCCATGAGATCGCCCCTTCCGAAAAGTCTAGCCCGTGCGGCATAGCGAGCGCGTCAGCTTGCATCTTACTAGTCAACCGGTGCTGCTTCCATTCATCCAACTGGCACGGGGAGAGAAGCCTATGACCAGACTACAGATCATAACTTTTTTCCTCTTGCTGGCGGCGATTTCAGGTGCGGCGCAAGTCCTGCCTGACGCACCCAGGCCCCGGACGGGGCAGGCCACCGCAGCCGCGCAACCGGAGAAAAAAGAGGAGCCGGCCCCTCCACTGCCCGGAACATGCCGCTACCTGTGGGTGGACACTCCGGCAGAGGTCCCGCTGCAGAGGCTGACCCCGCATGACAAGTTCAAACTCGCAGCCTGCGATTTCATGCATCCGTTCACCTACATCTACGCCGTCGGAGATTCCAGCATCTCGACTGCCATTAATCCTCATTCCGGTTATGGACCGGGTGTAAAAGGCATCGCAAAACGCTTTGGCGTGGACATGACCGACGAGCTCTCCGACGATTTCTTTACCGTATATCTTTTCCCCGCGCTGTTCGATCAAGACCCGCACTTTCACCGTCTTGGACCGGGCCATCCTATGCACGCGCGGGTGCGTTACGCGATGACCCGAGTGCTTCTGGCCAAGCGCGATGACGACAGCGGTAACACCATCAACGCGGGCGAGATCTTCGGCACCATTGTTACTTCGACGCTGGCGAACACCTATCATCCGGGAATATCGCAGGGCTGGGGGAACACCACGGGACGAATCGCTATCAGCATCGCCTCCGACGCCGGATACAACATCTGGAAAGAGTATGAGCCGCAGGTGACCAAGCGCCTGAAGCTACGCTTTGATCTGGTGCGGCGGTTGAGCCAGAAGATCAACTTCCACGAATGAGCGCGCGGACCGTTCCGGCATGACTGTCCTCAGGGACTTAAAGCCCAAAGCTTCAGGCGACTTATCGCCCGGCTGAAGTCTATTCGATGGAGACTGCGCTTGGGTCGTTTTATGCGAGCTTCGCAAGCGCTACCGCGGTCACCAGCTTGCGCTCGATGGTTCGCTCGATGACCTGCAAGCAAAGCTTACGCAAGTCGGCTCCCAAGGCGCGCGGCCATTCGATGCGATCGAAGTGCTCAATGGGGGAGCGGAAGATCTGCCGCGCCAACCGCCGCGATGACGCTGAGAGTTGGCTCGATGCCAGCCGCTTGTGTAGTGGACACATCAGGCCGTCTGCCAGAGCGTGAAAATAAGCAGGACGCTCTTCTTCATCCACACTGTCTCCTTTCACGCTGTCCAGCGGATCGCCGCATAAGGTGCACTCTTCCAAATTGGGAAGAAAGCCCGACAACCGGGTAAGCCACAGGCTGAAATAGGTGAGCGGCATCCAGATGGAACCATACTCAAGCTGCGCTAAGGTGGCGCTGGTGAGGCGGAAGACATCATCGTGCGGGTCATAGTCGGCGAGCAACTGGTCGAGCGCCTCGGCCATGAAGCTCAAGGCACAGGCGCGCTCGTAATCCACCGCGCAAGAAAGCGGCGAGGCGAGGATGTCGAAGCTATCGAAGCGGGCCAGTTCGCGACGCTCCCGCTGGTCATAGTGCGCGCGGATAAGGGTCATCGCTTCGAGCGCGCCTCCGAAGCGCCGGCGCGATTTCATCGCCGATTTCGCGACTCCCTTGATCTTTCCTTCGGCGCGGGTGAAGAGCGTAATCAGCAGGTCCGCCTCGTGCACCGGGTAGGTGCGGAGAACGATCGCCTCAGAGGTGCGGAGCATAGACCAGAGTA
Organism: Acidobacteriaceae bacterium; assembly: GCA_039934875.1. GTDB lineage: Bacteria > Acidobacteriota > Terriglobia > Terriglobales > Acidobacteriaceae > JBDTLH01. The sequence goes on from JBDTLH010000030.1 coordinate 8,136, forward strand.
GCACTTTGCAGCGAATTCCCCTTTCGTAGACGCCACCTTTGCCGCGTGAAGTGCTTCGCCATTTTGAAGAGTTCGGAGCCGCAGACAGAGGGGACGCCCGCCCGGCACCCGGCTTTAACGGCCAAAGTGCGCGGCGTTCTTTTGTTCGTATTCCTTCCACTTGTCCGGCAGGTCGTCTCCGGCGAAGATTGCGGACACCGGACACACGGGCACGCAGGCGCCGCAATCGATACATTCGACCGGATCTATATATAGCTGGGTGTCGGCTTCGAAGCCGGCCTCGTCCTTCTTGGGATGGATGCAGTCCACCGGGCAGGCGTCCACGCATGCCGAATCTTTGGTGCCGATACAGGGTTCCGCAATTACATAGGCCATGGCAGTTCTCCAGAACGAATAATCTCTTGATGGAAACCTTATAGTGTATTTGGCTGGAGCAGATGGAAGCAAGCGGCGTAAGAGCGAGTGGTCAGAAGCTGGTGTTCAGCGGTAAGTTAGCACCTCCGGACGGGTGTGCCCAGCGGAGGTGGGTTGCGTTTGTTAACTGAAGCGGTCGAAGCACCGTCTCTTTCCCTGTTTTCGCAAGCAGTTACTTCCGCCGCTGAGGGTTACTAAAGTGCTTCCACAGCGAGGAACATGATTGCAAATTTCGCCGACTCCCCGAACTATGATAGAAAGCAACAGCCGCTGGCAACCAGGATTTGAGACGCCATGGCAGGAGGTGGAATGAAGGCAAACCCTTACTGGATCAGGTCCGGAATCGGCATCCGGCTGGCCATCGTCCAGCGCCCCCGGTGGGGCATGTTGGAGGACGATATTGCCGCGCTGAAAGAGGGCGGCATTGAGAACCTGGTGTCTCTGCTTACTCCGTCAGAGGCGGTGGGTCTCGGTCTGGAAAAAGAAGAGGAGGTCTGCGAGCTGAATTCGGTCGGCTTCTTCTCTTTGCCGGTCACCGATGGCGGTGTGCCGTCAAATACGGATGACTTCACGCGCGCGGTCGCGGTGCTGCGCTCCATCCTCATCAACGGGGGTAGCGTTGGCATCCATTGCCGCGCCGGAATAGGCCGCTCCTGCGTGCTCGCCGCCTGCCTTATGCAGACCACGGGGATGGATGGCACGAGCGCCCTCTCCGCGATTGAGAAGGCGCGCGGGTGCGAGGTCCCGGAGACGCCTGAACAACGCTCGTGGATACTGCAGTTTAGCTAACGCGAGGTGTTCGGCGTGAAGTGGCGGGGCCACCCCAAGAAGCGGCTTGCGGGCTACGGCTCCCTTCGCAACTGGCCGCGGCTCTTTTCGCTTTGATCTCCGAAGATTGCCGTGCTCCACCGTAGATAATCCCCGCCACCAGCCGCCAGCTTTCAAGTTGAGCGGGCAATCTCTCCGGCGTATAGTTTGTGGCAGGCGATTCCTTAGGAGGCCATGATGCGCAGTTCTTCTCTCCTCTCAATCCTTCTGCTTGCCGGGTGCTACGTCTTCGCGCAGGCTCCGCAATCGTCCAATATCGTGTTGAAGGCTGGCCCACAGAGCGTCGCCTGTCCAGTGGAGTTGAGCGCACAACTGAATGGCGGAAACGGACAGGTGTTGAAGGCACAGAAGGGGCATCCCGGGGGAGCCGCACAGAGCGTCCTTGTAGTGCTTCGCAATCCAACAGCGCGCACCATCGTGAGAGCGGAGATTTTGGTCCATGGCATGCCGTTCGAACGGCGGCTGCTGCCGGCGGGAAGCCGGAGCGCGGATGATGTAGTGCAACCATTTCATCTCCAGCGCAAGATCGAAAGCGGCGATTCCGCTACTTCAGAGATTTGGATCAATGAGGTGAGCGGGATCAGCGATGTAGAACTCACATCCTTTGTTTACTCTGACGGACCCGCGTGGCATGCTTCAGCAAAGTCAAACTGCCGGGTCGCCCCAGACCGGATGATGTTGATCAGCAGCAGATAGCCGATTCTTGACCTGAGAAACTCGGGCGGCACTCATCGCCAGTAAATTCCCCCTGAGAGCCGGGCTTACTTCTTCTTGGCTGCCCGTTGAGCGAGCGCCGCGGAGTTGGCCGCCACTGCGGCGCGGATAAGTTGAATGAAGGCAGCTTCGTTGATCTTCTCCCCTTCGCGGAGGTCGATGGCACGTCGCGTGTTCCCTTCCAGACTGGAATTGAAGAGCTTTTTCGGGTCTTGGATGGAGGCGCCGCGCGCGAAAGTGAGCTTCACGACCTGCTTGTACGATTCCCCGGTGCAGACGATGCCGTCATGGGACCAGACGGGGGTTCCGGGAGATTTCGGCTTCTCCCATTTCCACTCCTCCTGGATGCCGGGGTCGGCATCGTGAATGAGCTGACGGACATGAGCGAGGGTCTCTCCGCGCCAGCTCCCAAGTTCTTGAATTCGCTTGGTGATGTTCGCTGCGGCGGCCTCGCCATTCGGACGACTTGTTGGTTTCATGTTCTCTCCGCTCAGGCCTGAAGCCGATGACAAAGTTCATTCCTCCCGTAGTGGTCCATGGTTCCACGGATAGAGGAGATGAGAGAGGCGAATTCCTCATGCAGCATTATATTGAACACCATCTTAGCCGATTCACCTGAGCTCGACCACATCCCATGAGCGCACAATCGCCAACTCACTCAGCGAACAGTGCGGACGCAAGACTTCTCAGATTTTTGGGTCCTGGGTGGATTATGGGCTAACCGGAAGCTGACCCACTCCTACAATTCCTAGCCGTATTGCTGTGAGACGTTGCGAATGGTAGCCTAGGAGGTTTATTTGAGCGCGGCGGGATTGTGAAAAAGAACCACGAGGAGATGCATTGGCGGGCGAATACAACGGCATAGCTTTGCCGGTAGAGGGAGAGCAGATCGGCTACGCGAATGGCAAGCTGCAGGTGCCGGAGAACCCGATTGTTCCGTTTATCGAGGGCGACGGCACCGGGCGCGATATATGGAGGGCGGCGCAGCGCGTCTACGATGCGGCGGTCGAGAAATCCTATCGCGGCAAGCGCAAGGTGGCTTGGTATGAGATTTTCGCCGGCGAGAAGGCCTTTCGCAAATTCAAAACCTGGCTGCCCGACGATACAGTCAAGGCGGCGCGCGATCTGCGGGTCTCGATCAAGGGGCCGCTGACCACTCCGGTGGGCGGCGGAATACGTTCGCTGAATGTCACCCTCCGGCAGGAGCTGGACCTCTATGCCTGCGTGCGTCCAGTGCGCTATTACACTGGGGTGCCCAGTCCGGTGAAGCATCCGGAGCGGATGAACATTACCATCTTCCGCGAAAATACGGAGGATGTTTACGCCGGTATCGAGTGGAAGGAGGGCAGCGCGGGCGCGAAGAAGCTGCTCGCATTTCTCAATGACGACATGCTGGCGGGAATGAAGAAAAAGATCCGCGGCGATTCCGGCATCGGCATCAAGCCGGTCTCCGTCTTTGGCAGCCAGCGTCTGGTGCGGGTGGCGATTGAGTTCGCGCTAAGACATAAGAAGCCATCGGTGACGCTGGTGCACAAGGGCAACATCCAGAAATTTACCGAGGGAGCATTTCGCGAGTGGGGCTATGAGCTGGCAGTCGCTGAGTTCCGCGATCAGGTAGTAACCGAGCGGGAGAGCTGGATATTGGGCAATCAAGACAGCAATCCTGACCTGACGGTAGAGGCGAATGCGGAGATGATTGAGCCGGGACTCGAATTCGGACACGATGTCTATCGCGAGGCGGTCTATGCGGAGGTGCGCGCCACGCTCAAGACATTGTCGGCATCACATGGCAGCGGCCGGTGGAAGTCGAAGCTGCTGATCAACGACCGCATCGCCGATTCCATCTTCCAGCAGATCATCATCCGTCCCGAGGAATATCACGTGCTCGCCACGACCAATCTGAACGGCGATTATCTCTCGGACGCGGCGGCGGCGCAGGTGGGTGGCCTGGGGATCGCTCCGGGGGGCAACATTGGCGATGGATACGCGGTCTTTGAGGCGACCCACGGCACCGCGCCGAAGTATGCGGACAAGGACATGATTAATCCCGGATCGGTAATTCTCTCGGGTGTAATGATGTTCGATTATCTGGGATGGCCGGAGGCGGCGCGCATGATCGAGTCGGCGATGGAAGAGACCATCCGGCAGAAGACGGTGACCTACGACTTCGAGCGCCAAATGACGGACGCGGTCAAAGTGGGTACCAGCAAGTTTGCGGATCTGATAATTCAGAATATGCGCGCAGCAGACGCCAGTACAAACGAAGCTGTCCGTCGCCAGTCGCCAGCGTGACGAAGCTGCCAGTCGCCATCGGCCAGTTCATTCTGTGCACCTGGCGACTGGAAGCTGGTAGCTCTATTGCGAAATAAACTTTCAGGAGAATGCTCAATGAGGAAGAAAGTATCGATCATCGGCGCCGGCAACGTGGGCGCAACGACGGCGCACTGGATCGCGAGCAAGGAGCTCGCCGATTTAGTGCTGGTGGATATCGCGGAGGGGATTCCGCAGGGCAAAGCGCTCGACTTGATGCAGGCGATGCCCATTGAGAAGCGCGATTCGAATGTGAGCGGATCGAACAACTACGACGATACCGCGAACTCCGACATCGTGGTCATCACTGCGGGGATCCCGCGCAAGCCGGGAATGAGCCGCGATGACCTGCTGAACACCAACTACAAGATCATGCAGGATGTCGTGGGTCGGGTGGTCGCCGCCTCTCCCAACGCGATTTTGATTGTGGTGTCGAACCCGCTGGATGCGATGGCGCAAGCGGCCTACAAGATCTCCGGCTTTAATCGCGAGCGGGTGCTGGGGATGGCGGGGGTGCTCGATTCCGCGCGCTTCCGCACCTTCATCGCGCAAGAATTGAATGTGTCGGTCGAGAACGTGACCGCATTCGTCCTCGGCGGGCACGGCGATACCATGGTCCCGCTGGCGCGCTACTCGACAGTCGCCGGTATTCCCATTACCGAACTGATTGCGGCCGACCGCCTCAAAGCGCTCATCGAGCGGACCGCCAACGGCGGCGCGGAGATCGTGAAGTATCTAAAAACAGGCAGCGCCTACTATGCACCGTCTGCGGCGGCAACGGAGATGGTCGAGGCGATCCTCAAGGACAAAAAGAAGATCCTGCCCTGCGCCGCTTACCTCGAAGGCGAGTACGGTATCAATGGCCTCTACGTCGGAGTGCCCTGTAAATTGGGAGCGCGCGGTCTGGAACAGATCATCGAGATCAAGCTGACCGACGAAGAGAACGCTGCTCTGCACAAGAGCGCTGCCTCCGTAAAGGAATTGGTGGGGGTGATCGGATTGTAGTCAACCGACTGGACCAAGTTGCAGCAAGGCCGGGGCTGCGTCCCCGGCTTTCGTGTTCCTTCTTAGTAGTAGTAATTAAGGTAATTCGCACCGTATCATAAACGCGCTTCTAAGGCTTGCACCTTGAGAAACTAAGGTCAAAGAGCGAGCGTGGCGTGGGTCCGGTAAACTGGTCACCGCGCAACGACCGCAGGTTAGCTGAGTGCGATCCAGTCCATAACTGCCACATATTCATGGATTTACGGCGTTTCAATGCTTCCCGACTCAGAGACCTACTGCCTGATTTCTGCCAACGGAGCAGGTAAGGCTAAAGCATTACCTCTGCCAAACCTAGCCAAGGGATGTGCAAAACTCACTTGTGCGGAATGTTGTATCAATTATGTGATTAGTGCTTTACTCTTAATCGCGTAGGTACTTACCTACTCCTAGGAGAGAGCAACATGATCAAGAACTTGTTTTACCCGGCATTGCTAATCGCCACCATGGGATTGGTTCTGTCAACTTCAGCATTCGCAAATGAATTGACCATCTCGGGTACGGCGTCCGACAGCACTACCGTGCCGCAACTCACATTCACCGGTAACAACTTCAGCGTTACTACCTTCGGAGGGGTAGGTTCTCTGAGCGGCACCAACCGCCTCGGCACCTTTACCCTTGCGACCTCCAAAATTGGGCAAAAGAATGTCGCCGGGCTATTCACCATGAACATCCTATTCTCCGCGCCTACCGGCATCGACGGCGGCCAGGGCGGCTACACCTTCAGCGGTGCCATTTCCGGTACCATCTCTTCCGTCCCAGGCCAAGGTGGGTTAGAGGTCACCTTCGCTCCCGTCGGACAGCTCTTTACCTTTGACGATGGGGTAGAGAAAGGTTCGTTCACCCTCAGCATACCTAACATCTTCATTCAGAGCGGCAATACTGCCGACCTGACGGGGGGAGTCACTGGCGGCCAGTCTAGTCCGATAGTCCCGGAGCCCGCTTCCATGCTTCTTCTCGGAACCGGCCTGATCGGCCTCGCAACCCGGCTGCGCAAACACGTCTAACCCGGTTGTTCAACCCTCGTGCGAGCAGGCGCCACTTCCTTGTGCTTCTGGTTTGGGATTCGCCTTCGTCGCACCCTACCTAAACCCTCCCCTGCCAGGGAGGGTTTAGATTTGGGTGACCCCAGGAGAGCCCCTTGTACTGGGTGTATCGGAGCTGCGCTCGCGGACTTTAGCCTGGTCACGCCTTTATTTTAAGTCTCTAGCGCACTTCGATCTTGTTCACCACTTCCTTCACGTTCGGAACGTCCTTGGCCAATGCTTCGAGCTGCTCCTTGATCGACTTGGATCTAACCCGGCCGCTCAGTTCAAGACTCTGGTTTACGCTCTTGTAATGGATCCCGCGTCCGTTCATGTGATGGGACACCAGCGCCGCTTTGAAATTATCTTCAACGCCGGCATCGAGGTCTTTGCTCACGTCTTTGGCCTCGCTTGCCATGCCCGGAGGCTGGACCGCGATCTCGTTCGCCACGGCAAACGTCGCGGCATTGTCTTTCGCGATCTGCTCCGCTTTGGCTTTGGATTCGTCGTCCTTCACATTGCCGGTGAGTGTAATCAGGCTCTTGTCCGTGTCCACGTCCACCTTCACATCGCCCAGGCCGGCGGCGTCGAGCTGCTTACCGATCGTGGACTTCACATCGCCCACCGCGATCGCGTTTCCAGCGGAGGTCGTGGTGGTTTCTTTCTTGTTGTTGCAGCCCGCGACCATCGCCGAGCCGAGCGCCAGTGCAATTAAATATCGAGAACGCATTTTCATGGTTGATAGCTCCTTCGTGCCGTTGGCTGAACAAACTTTAGGATGCACAATTCATGCGTCATGCTGCTGATTTATCCTGAGAGACACATGAATGTGAAGCTCGCAAATAATCTCTCGCAAGTGGATGCCGATGCAGTGGTGGTCTTTGCCGCCGTCTCGAGCGCCAAGGAAAATCCCACAGCAACCCTGCTCAGCGGCAATCAAGCGGCAATCAAGGCGACCGCTTCCCTGCTCGGTACAGACATCACCGGCAAGGCCTACGAGGCCACCTGGATCTATGCGCCGGACGGAACCCAGGCCAAGCGGCTGCTGGTCATCGGCGTGGGCAAGGGAGAGAAGTTCGACCCTAATGTGCTGCGCAATGCGGCGGGCGCGGCGGTGCGGCAGCTTAAAGCGAAGAACCTGAAGTCGCTGGCGATTGCCCTGCCGGAAAATGCCGCGAAGCATTTCAGCGATGAAAACTGGGTTCGCGCCCTGGTGATCGGCGCGGTAGTCGCGGACTTCGACGCAAACTACTATGCCTCCGACCGCAAAGACCAGACCCTGCAGGTCCTCACCGTCATAAACACCAACGGGTCCAACCTTGAGGCGGCAATCGACGAGGGCCGCATCATCGGCGGGTCGCAAAACTTCACCCGCGATCTGGTGAATGAGCCGGGAAATAAGATGACACCCACCATTCTCGGCGAGCGCGCTAAAAAAATGTCGGAGGATGTTGGCATCGAGTGCGAGGTACACTCCACCGAGAAGCTCAAAGAATTGAAGATGGGATCATTTCTTTCTGTGTCGTTGGGAAGCGAGGAGCCTCCCGCGCTGATCGTGATGAAGTACGAGCCAGAAGGCGCGGCCAGTGATGTGACGGTCGGGCTGGTAGGCAAAGGGATCACCTTCGATAGCGGCGGTATCTCCATCAAGCCCGCCGATAACATGGAGAAGATGAAATACGACATGGCGGGCGGCGCGGCGATGATCGGAGCCATGCGCGCCATCGCCCTCCTTAAACTCAACGTGCGCGTCATCGGCATCGTCTGCGCCAGCGAGAACATGCCCGACGGCAAAGCCCAAAAACCGGGCGATGTGCGCTTCGCCATGAACGGCAAAGCCATTGAGATCATCAACACTGATGCGGAGGGCCGCCTGGTGCTCGCCGACGGCCTCTGCTATGCTCGCCAACTTGGCGCGACCCACCTGATTGATGCGGCGACCCTGACCGGCGCCTGTGTAGTGGCGCTCGGCATGATCAATGCCGGATGTTTCGCCAACGACGATTCCATCTATCATCGCTTTCACCAGGCGACCCATCATGCGGGCGAGAAGTTCTGGCGGTTGCCGCTCGATGAGGAGTATCAGGATTCTATAAAATCAAGCATCGCCGACATTATGAACTCCGGCGGACGCCACGCCGGCGCAGTCACCGCTGCGAAATTCTTGCAGGAATTCGTGGATGATAAACCCTGGGTCCACCTCGACATCGCCGGCACCGCATGGATTGACGACAACAAGCCCTGGATCACCAAGGGCCCGAGCGGGATCGCGGTGCGCAGCCTGGTGGAATTTGTGCGCGGCTTCGAGAAAACGTAGGGGCATTCACCACAGAGGGCACAGAGAAATCACGAAGGAATAGAACCAAAAGCAGGAAGTCAGAATTACCGTCCTTGCATTTCATGTTCCACCGTTATCTACAAAGCCACTAACGAAGAACAAGAAAACGGATCGGGTTTTTATCCGTCCGTTTCTTGCTTCTTCTATTCTCTTCTCTGTGTTCCTCTGCGTATCCTTCGTGTCCTCTGTGGTAAAGTCTTATGCCGCCCGCAACGCCGCCTCCGGCTCCAGCTTTACTTTTATCCAGCCGGGCTCTCTACGATCGAACTGCTTATACGCTTCGATCACCGAGGTCATGGGTTCGACGTTGGTAAGTATCTCTGCCGGGTCCATCACATTCGAGCGCACCATCTCGATGATCTTGGGAATGTACTTGCGGTGGTTGCAGTTTCCCATCCTGACGGTGAGGTTCTTGTTCATTGCCATGCCGATGGGAAATGATTGCACCTGCTCCGGATAGACGCCAATAATCGACAACGTACCCGCCTTGGCGCACACCTCCACTCCCCACGACAAGACCTGGGAGGGCGCATCTCCGGGATGCCAGTTGCCGTCGTCCTGGTTGGTCTTGGGTGCAACCATCTTGCGCTCTACCGCGAACAGTGGCTTCTTCGCCGTGGCGGACTTGGCCGCTGGACCGCTATGCGCACAATTTGCGTCCACGCCGACGCAATCGATCACACAGTCGGGACCGATGCCTCCCGTGAATTGCCGGATTGCCTCGACCGGATCCTCCCGGTTGAAATCAATGGCTTCGCCGCCCTGCGCCGATGCCATCTCGAGGCGCGATGCAATAGTGTCGATGGCGAAGATACGTCCGGCGTCCAGGTGCTTGGCCGAGGCAATCGCGAACTGCCCCACTGGCCCGCAGCCGAAGACGGCGACCGTATGTCCCGGGTTGATGTCAGCCATCTCCGCCGCCATATATGCGGTCGGGAAGATGTCGGAGATCAGAATTGCCTGATCGTCCTCCACCTCCTCCGGCAGCTTTACCAGATTGATATTGGCGAAAGGAACGCGCACATACTCCGCCTGCATGCCGTCGAAGGGGCCGGTCATCGCGGGCCCGCCATAGAATGCAGTTCCCTTCTCCGGGCCATTGGGATTAGCGGTATCGCACTGCGCGTAGTATCCCGCCCGGCAATAAGAACAATTGCCGCATCCGATGGTCGAGCCTACCACCACGCGGTCTCCTTGCCGGAAGTTGCGCACCGCGTTGCCCACCTCTTCCACGATGCCGATCCCCTCATGACCCATGATGGTTCCCGGCTTCATCGGACCAAGCGTACCCCGGACCATGTGCAGATCAGTCCCGCAGATCGCGCTGGCGGTGATGCGCACGATCGCGTCGGTTGGTTTATTGATCTTGGGCTCGGCGACGTTCTCCAGCCGGATGTCTCCGATTCCGTGAAATACAACTGCTTTCATAAATACCTCCTTCGAACTGCCACAAAATATTTCCGTTTTGAATTAAGGCGGAGATGACAATATTGCCTTCCCATTCTCATCGGGAGATGGATGGGAGCAATCGTTACGCCGCCTTGCTGCCACTCTGTCTCCACTGCTCAAACAGCGCAATGGCTTCGCGATTGAAGGCGGGTATATCCGCGGGCTTGCGGCTTGAAACCCAGTTCTTGTCCACGTTGACTTCTTTATCCACCCAGTTGCCGCCGGCGTTCTTGACGTCGTCCTGGATCGTCGGCCAACTTGTAAGCGTGCGCCCTTTCACCAGTCCCGCCGAGACCAGCAGCCACGGCGCATGGCAGATCACTGCGATCGGCATACCCGATTTGTCGGCATCCTTCACGAACTGCTGCGCTTGATGGACTGCGCGGATCGCGTCGGCATTCAGCGCTCCGCCGGGCAGAAGCACCGCGTCGTAGTCATTCGCCCTGGCGTCGGCGAACGATTTGTCCACCTTCACCGTACCGGCTTTGTCGTGGTGATTCATGCCGTAAATCTCACCCGCATCGCGCCCCTCCCCATCCGATATCACATCCACCTTCGCGCCCAATTCTTCAAACGCCTTCTTCGGATCCGACAACTCCGCCCACTCAAATCCATTCATCGCTAGACACGCAATCTTCATCCCTTGCAAGCTGCTTTTATCTGCCATATGTAATAAAGACTCCTTATGAAGAGTGTGATGCGAAAGGGTTGCGCTGGGAAGTTGCTGCGCCGACATCATGCATGCTCGACAGCCCTGATGGGAGGAATACGCCTTACGAATTGCGCCTCTTCTTCCCCGCCGATTGCTCCGCCTCCAGCAGATGCCCTCTGATGGCGGCAATCACTTGAGCATCGGCATGATCGCTGTGCGCGATGCGCGCTGCGTCATGCAGCAGCGCAATCGCCTGCGCGGTTTCGTGGCGGCGCAGATGCACCAGCGCCGCCGTATCCATCACCGCGGGATCGGTGGGCCTCAGCTTCTGCGCGGTCTGGGAAAGTTCCAGAGCGCGGTCGAGTTTCTGCTGTTGCAGATAAATCCACGCCAGATTGTTGGCGGCAATGCCGCTGCTGTCTCCCTGCCGCAGCGCTGCCTCATAGAGCTTCGCAGCTTCGTTCAGACGCCCGCGCGATTCGAATTCCTGCGCCTGCGAGAGCGAGGCGCTATCGTGCTCGAGGCAGCGCCGCGCCTCTTGATACCAGCCCTGCTTCGCATACAGCCGGGCAGCGAGTTGCAAGAGCGCCGAAGACTGCGGCGGACGCGACGCGATCGTCTCGAGTTCCTCAATCATGCGGTAGTTCACGCGCCCGCGCTGGTAGAGCTGCGTCAGGCCATCAAGGGCCGAGCGATCATTCGGATCGGCGCTGAGCGCGAGTTGGTACTCCGCCACCGCGCCGGAGATGCTGCCTTCCGCGCTCGCCAGTTCGGCGGCGGCGGCGTGCGCCGATGCCGCTTGGGGATTAATGGCGAGAGCCCGCCCCACAATGGTGTGCGCCGAATCGAAGCGCCGGGATGCGGTGAGCACCTGCCCATGAGCCACCAATGCCTGTAGATTCGCCGGTTCGCGCTGCAATACGGGTATCAACAATTGCTCCGCGCTGGCGGCGTCTCCATGAGCGAGACGAACCTGCGCCAGAGCAATGGCGGCGGGCGAGAAATCCGCGTCGAGATCAAGCGCACTGTGCAGCGCACGCGCGCCACTGGCCGGGTCTCCGGAGGCGAGCAGAAGATTCGCCAGCGCATACTGCGCCGGTGCGGAATCGGGAGCAAGGTTTACCGCGGACCTGGCGAGTCGCAGTCCTCCTTCCGCATCGCCTTCGGCGAGCGCGATCTCGCTCTCCAAAATCGTCGCCGTACCCTGATCAAACTCCGCGCGATGCATGGCAAGCAGCAGGCGGGCGTGCACAGTCCTGTCCGCCTGCACCTCGGCTTCGATCAACCGCGCCTGCACCCTGGCCTCTGCGGGCGCGGCAACATAATAGTCAAGGGCGGCAGAGGGCCTCCCGAGAGCAAATTCCAGGTCTCCCATATCCCGCGCTCTCGCCGTTGGCGGCAACTGCTGCAGCGCGGATTGCGCATCGGCGATTCTGCCGTGCCTTTCATAAAACTGCGCGAGATGCAGTACCGTGATCTCCGAGTTGAAGGCGCTGCCGGCGCGCAGATAAGTGTTTTCTGCCCCGGCGAAGTCCCCCTGCTCTTCTTTGAGCCGTGCCAGCGCAAGCCACGCATTTTCCGCCATCTCAGGCTGTGCTTTGGTGGAACTCGCTTTCCCGGAAGTATCGATGGCCTGCGTCAACACGCGCCCCGCTTCATCGTCGCGATGTTCGCTGTGCAGTTGCTGCGCGTAAGTGATGGCAATCTCCACCGCGCCCGCATTGTGGGCCAGCGCCGAACGGTAAAGCTGCTCGGCGGCCGCCGGCCTGCCCTCGCGTAAATCAATCTCTGCCAGTGTGAGCGCCGCCTCTTCATTCGCCGGACTCTCTGCCAACGCGGAGCTGAGCAGGGTGCGCGGCTCACGGCTCTCGCCCGCCGCCGCCAGCAGGCGCGCCATCTCCACTTGCGCCACTACACTATGGGGGTCGTCGGAGAGCGCCTCTCCCAGCTCGTGGTATGCGTCCTGAAATTGGTCCAGCTTGATCAGGCAGTCTGCCATGCGAGCGCGCATCACGGCGCGCTCCGCGGGGCTTCGACTGCTGTCCCGCAATCGCAGATACACGCGAACCGCATCTGTATATCGACCGGCCGCTTCCGCCTGCTTCGCCGCAGCAAGGTCGTGCTGAACGCGATTGCATCCCGCAAACACAACCACTGAAAGTAGCAGGACAGAGATCGCAGGGGAACGCATGTAGTTAAGGTGCGGCCAATGTGCGAGACAGTTGCCACAGTGCAGAAATCAAGATGCCGGAAGCCAGGCGCCGGCAGCTACAACGCGCTTTTTTTCAATTGTCCACAGGCCGCATAAATGTCTCGCCCTCGTGGACGTCGGATATACGCCGGAACTCCCGCCCGCTCAAGTACCGCTTTAAAAGTTGCGACGTTACGCGCCGAAGGCGTGCCGAAAAGGATCTCCGGCCCCGGATTTAGAGCAATCAGATTCACTTTGCAGCGAATGCCGGTCAGCAACTCCGCGAACTCACGGGCGTCCGCCTGAGAATCGTTCACCTGATCCAGCAGCACGTATTCGAAGGTCACGCGCTCCCGCGTCTTCAACGGAAAACGCCGCACCGCATCGAGCAACGTCGCAATGTTCCACTTCTTATTCAGGGGCATGATGCGGGTACGCACCTCGTCGTTGGACGCGTTGAGTGAGATCGCCAGCTTGGGACGCTGCGCCTCCCGCCCAAAGTCATCAATCCGGGGCACGATCCCAGAGGTCGATACCGTCATGCGCGAGAGCGGAATCCCCGTACCCTCATGCAGCAGCCGCACCGCCTCCATGAAATTGTCGTAGTTGAGAAACGGCTCACCCTGTCCCATGAAGACCAGGTTGATGCGCTCCTTTTCCACATCCACCCGATGACGATTGAGCACCAGATGTATTTGCCCGATGATCTCGCCCGCCGTCAGATTGCGTTCGATCCCCAGCAGCGCCGTCATGCAGAACTGGCAATTCACGGCGCACCCCACCTGACTCGACACGCAGATGGTCGCCCGGCGATGGCTGCGCGGGGAAATCTCTTCTTCGCCCGCTTCGCTTCCGTCTCCCGCCTCGCCCAAGTCGCCTTCGGGCATCCACACCGTCTCCACGCTCTGGCCGTCGGAGAACTTCGCCAGAAATCGTTCGCTGCCGTCAATCGAGGTAAACCGCTTCTCCTCCGCAGGAATTCCCGCCACATACCCCCGCTCGATCAGCCACTCGCGAAAATTTTTGGGGAGAGCCGTTGCATCGCTTATGGTGCATATCCGCTGACCGTAGAGTGCCTCAAAGAGCTGCCTGCCCCGGTAGCCGGGCTGCCCTGCTTCCTCGGCAATGACGCTAAGTTGTTGAAGGGAAAGCCCCAAAAGGCCGGATTGGATCTGATGTAACACGCGCGTCTAAGTAGCTTTCTTTTGATGAGTTTAGCACCATGTAATGATGCTGAACCCCGCTCCCGCTTATACAATCTAATAGACAGATGGTAGATGAGAGTCGCAATATTCGGCGCGAGGTCCTGCCCAACGGACTCACGGTCTTGACCGAAGAGATGCCGCACGTGCGCTCGGTTTCAGTAGGCATTTGGGTCAAGGCCGGTTCGCGCCATGAACAGTTGGAGCAAAACGGAATAAGTCATTTCATTGAGCACATGGTCTTCAAGGGCACCAAGAATCGTAGCGCGCTGCAGATCGCGCGCGAGGCCGATTCCATCGGCGGCAACCTCGATGCCTTCACCTCCAAAGAAAATATCTGCTTCAATATCAAGTGTCTGGACTCGAACCTTCCACAATCACTTGAGATTCTGAGCGACTTGGTCCTGAATCCGCTCTTCCATGAAGCCGATATCAAAAAAGAGCGCGGAGTCATCCTCGAAGAGATCAAGATGGACGAGGACAACCCCGACTACCTCGTACACGAAATATTCACCCAGAATTTCTGGAAGGGCCATCCCCTCGGCTTGCCTATCTGCGGAACTAAGGACACGGTGCGCAAGTTCGATCAGGAGAAGCTCTTCGGATACTTTCACGAGAGCTTTTATCCCGGAAACGTCGTCATCGCCGCGGCAGGCAGGCTCGTCCATGAAGATTTTGTAAACCTGGTGAAAGAGAAGTTCGCTGGATTGCCGCCCAAGAGCAATGGCTTCCATCCCGAACCGCCCAAGGCGCACGCCAAAATCACGCTGCGCAACAAGAAGTCGCTCGAACAGGTACAGATCTGCATGGGCGTTCCCTCACCCGCCATCGCCGACGAAGATCGCTACACCGGATACGTCCTCAATACACTGCTCGGCGGCGGCATGAGTTCCCGCCTCTTCCAGCGCATCCGCGAAGAGCAGGGACTCTGCTACTCCATCTTCAGCGACATGAACCCTTACCGCGATACCGGAATGTTGGGCGTCTATGCCGGCACCTCAAAAGATTCCGCAACCAAAGTAGTGCGCTCGGTGGTCGAGGAATTCAAGCGCCTGCAACAGGAGCACGTCCCCGAAGACGAATTGCGCCGCTCCAAAGACCAGCTCAAGGGCGCGCTGATGTTGAGCCTCGAATCCACCATGTCGCGCATGTCCAACCTCGCCCGCCATGAGATGTACTTCGACCGCTTCTA
>JBDTLH010000031.1:0-3379 GCA_039934875.1 Acidobacteriaceae bacterium
CGGATCGGGCTTCGGCGCCGTCGTCCCATACTTTTGCTTCATATAATCACTCAGCTTCTTCTGCTGGTCCGCTGCCACCTCCTGCGCTCGCGCCCGCACCACCGGCATCGCCGCCTCCATCGTCTGCTTCGATATCTCCGGCAGCTTCTCCCGCAAATGCGTTCCCGCCGGAGACGCATAGAATGCCGTGATGGATTTGACGTCTTCCGGCGACAAATGCTCCGCATACGCCGACGCCGATAGTTGCGTCAATTGGTCCACAAACGTCGGATCCAGCAGCTTGCTCACTTCCTCTTGCTTCACCTGCTCCACATACGCCTTGTCTTTGTCGTCCAGGGTGGCAAAGCCGGGCATCTGCTGCGCCTGCTTGTCCAGCAGCGGGACGATGCTCTGCAGGAAACGCTCGTTGTTGTCCCGCATATGCATGGCCGCAAACAACTTTGCGATCTCCGCATCCGTCGCATGAGGAACAGTCGCCGCCCCTGCTGCGGGAGGCGCCGCATTATGGACCGCAGCGGGCGGAGTCTTGGCTGCGGGCCCCGTCTCTTGCGCAAATCCGCCCGCCGCCAGCCCAAGCACACTGATACACACTAAAAAATTCCGAATATTCATTGTCTTCCTTGGTTTAGATGTCGTAATCTCGCTACCGACGACCTTTGCCGGCACAATCTTGATAATATCCGAATCCCCCCTTTAACGCCCCTCCACGCCTCCCGTGACCCTGGATCATGAGGTTGGTTGCCTACCTCGCAACCGCAGTGGGCAGGTTCCAACCCCGCTTGATGGCAAGCAGCCGAAGCCCGTCCGCGTCTCGTGCATCGATAACTCCGGATGAGCATGGATACCCGTATAGATTTTCTCCAAACCCGGAAGCAGGTCTTTAAGCCCCGCCGGCAGGGGATCGGAAGTTGCAGCTTTTTCCTCGGCCATTAGTTAACTCCTCACTACGCGGACTGACAGCAAGCCCCCGAACTCTCCTCCCGATGTGCTGGAGCGGTTCTAGATGTCCCCCGCTTCAATGATCCATCCCAGCCTCATCACGTATCTACTTCATCCATCCGGCTCTCCTCGCGAAAAACTTGTCAATAGAAACTAAAGTAACTTTTCCTCCTATGTCTCTCATTCCAAAGTAGATAAAACCTTGGCTAATTTGGCATATTCTCCCGCTGTACCGCCTATAATTAGAAGTAGAGGGCGTGCCACATCGGCGCGCCCATTGCTTTGCAAGCTCATGTACTTAGCTGAAGTCGCTCGCCATCTAGCTAAACGTCATCTAGATGAACGCCATCTAGATGAACGCTATCTAGCTAGAATCGTCATCCTGAGCCGCCGCGGCTCAGGACCTCTGCAACCGCAACCTATCGCGGCCAAACATCAACCCACCACCATTACTCGTATCGCGGCGATCTACGGAGATCAAACACCGCTTTCTTCAAACCAGAGACTCGAAACTGTCGCCTCATGACTCGCCGCCGCTGGATCGCCGACCGCCATACCTCAGGCCGCGCCTGGCTCACCGGAACCAACGCCACCCACCTCGCCCTCGTGCTCCGCGCCCAACCCGGACAGCAGTTCGAGGTCGCCACCCCAGACGGCGTCTTCCTCGGCACCATCACCGCCGTGCGGGTACCTTCGGCGATCTACGGAGATCAAGAGGGGGTTATCAGCGACGCCGAGATCGAATTCTCCCTGGCCGAGAGCGACCTCATCGCCGCCCGCGACTGCGCCCAAACCACGCTCCTGCTCGCCGTCTTCAAGTTCGACCGCTTCGAATGGGCGCTGGAGAAGGCCATCGAACTCGGAGCAACCGACATCGTCCCGGTGATCGCCCGCCGCACTGAGAAGCACCTCGCCGCCGCCGCCGCCAAGCGCGTTGAACGGTGGCGCCGCCTCGCCCTCGAAGCCGCCCAACAATCCCGCCAGCCGCAAACGCCCACCATTCATGGCCCTGCTCCTCTACACCAGGCTCTCGCCGCAAGTAGCACCGGCGGCTTGCCCGCCTCTGGTCTTCAGATTCTCCTCGCCGAAACTCCCGGCCACCCGTCCCTCTGGTCCGTTCTCGCAACCGCCGCCCTCCACCAACCGCTCTGCCTCGCGATCGGCCCCATCGGCGGCTGGGCAGACGACGAGTTTCAACTCTTCTCCAAGAATGGATGGGCCTTCGCCAGCTTGGGCGACTTCGTCCTGCGCGTGGAAACCGCCACCATCGCCGCCCTGGCGATAGTCAACCAGGCAAGACTAGTCCAGCCTCGGCCTAGCCAGTAGCCAGTTGCCAGCAGCCAGCAGCTACTTCGCCCGCGGATGCGTCTCGTCATACACCCTCATCACGTGCTCCGGCGTCAACTGCGTGTAGCGCTGCGTGGTAGAGAGCCGCTCATGCCCCAGCAGCTCCTGGATCGACCGCAGGTCCGCCCCCTCCGCCAGCATGTGCGTGCCAAACGCATGGCGCAAGGTATGCGGATGCACATCCGCCGAGAGTCCCGCCACCACCGCCATGCGCTTCACAATGCGCCCCACGCTGCGCGTCGTCAACCGGCCGCCGCGCCGGTTCACCAGCAGCAGCTCATGCCTTTGCGGTGGATTGGCGGCGCTCATCGCCCTCCAACGCACCGGCAAATAGGCATCCAGCGCCTCGCCCGCCGCATCGCTGAAGGGTGCCATCCGCTCCTTCTTGCCCTTGCCCCGCACCAGCGCCGATTGCTCTCTCTTGTGGATGTCGTCCATCCGGATGCCGCATAGCTCGCTGTTGCGCAGCCCCGACCCGTAGAGCAGCTCCACAATCAGCCGGTCCCGCTCCGCCATCAAACCCTCTTCCCGACCCTCGAACACCCGTCCCATCTCTTCAATGCTCGGCACCCGCGGCAGCAATCGCGGTAGCTTCGGCGTGCTCACCAGCGACGCCGGATTATGCCCCACCCGCCCCTCCTTGCCCAGCCACTTGAAAAATGAGCGCAGCCCTGCAAGATTGCGCGCAATGCTCGCCTTCGCCAGCCCCGACTCCACCAGCTCGCCCATGAATCCGCGAATCAGCTTGTGGTCGATCTCCGCCAACCGCAACTCCGGCCCGAGAAATGCCGCGAACTTCGCCAGGTCCTTGCGATAGGCAGTCTGCGTGTGTGGTGAAGCATTGCGCTCGTTCTGCAGCGCCTTTAGAAAGTCGCTGATCGCCTGCTGCAGCTCCGGGTTGGCGCTCACTTGGCCTCCAGCTTCCTGCGCGCCCTTGGATGCTTCGCTCGATAGACACTTTTCAGGCGCTCATCGCCCACATGCGTATAGATCTGCGTCGTCCCCAGGTCCGCGTGCCCCAGAATCGTCTGTACCGTCCGCAGGTCTGCGCCATTGCTCACCATGTGCGACCCCAAACTGTGCCGCAGCATGT
>JBDTLH010000032.1:0-2661 GCA_039934875.1 Acidobacteriaceae bacterium
TATCTGTGTCGCTGTCTACTTGTGGCGCTTCACGGTAATTTGATTCACCACCTGTTGCACGTTGGGTACCCCTTTGGCGATCTTATCGGCTTCCCTCTTGTCGAACTCCGTCCTCGCGGTGCCAGAAAGGGTAACCGAGCCGTTGGTCGACTTCACATCGATATCGTCATTGTTGAAGTAGCGATGCATTTTTAGGCCTGCCTTAATGTTGGATTCAATTGCGCGGTCGGTGTA
The DNA here is from genome assembly GCA_039934875.1 of Acidobacteriaceae bacterium. Lineage (GTDB taxonomy): Bacteria > Acidobacteriota > Terriglobia > Terriglobales > Acidobacteriaceae > JBDTLH01. The sequence continues at coordinate 235 of JBDTLH010000032.1, forward strand.
GGAGTTGGCTGCTATGACGCCTGCCTTGGTGGTCTGGGCGTTCGTCGGCGGAACCACTGCGATCTGATCGGCGATGGTATAGGTGGAAGCGGCCTGCTTGGCGAGGTCTTCCGCCTGCGTCTTCTGGCCCTGGTTCGAAACCGTTCCGGTTAGCGTCATCACGCCCTTGTCCTGGTCCTGCGATACGTGGACGGCCACGAGATTATTTGAACTCAGTGCGTTGTTGACCGCGCGTTCCGAGTCCGCGTAATGAGGGCTGCTGCTGCACCCGGCAATCATCAGCACTCCGGCGAGGCCGGCTGTCGCGAATGCTTTCCATAGGATATTGTGCTTTACCGATTTCATCTCCATACCGGTCACTCATGCTTTCTAAATTGTTCCAACCCGTAATTAGTTGATAAACCAGCCACTCACGTTGCCTGCTTGCGCAGCCGCCTCCTTTTCCTCACTCGCTAACCAAAAGAAGCGATTGGAAGTACAGTCGAGCCAGGCGAGCGGTTCCAGGGGAAGCGCCTGAGGCGCGGGAAGCGGTCTCGTTGTCAAGCTGCTTTAACGGGTTAGATGGCTTTGGTGGGGAACGCGGCCAAGCTCTGGCAAAAAATAATATTTGGCGGTTTCCGGCCCGCGGCACGCTTCGGCCGGCATCGTTGACATCGATCGAGCGGAAATAGGCGGAGCCGGGCACCCGCGCGGAGTAAATTCGGCATTGTCTCCGGCCGCCTCTCCATGCATCGTCCCCGGCCGTCGTCCAACCGCATCTTTCTAGAAAAAGGGAGGCCCCCTTTTTCGTGAATCGCCGCCGATTTCTCATAACTTCGCTTGCTGGTTCTCTGGCCGCGCCCTTCGCCTCTTTGCTTACCGCTCCCGTGGCCCGCGCCGCCGCGGAAACGATGATTGATTGATTGATGCGCACTCCCACCGATGGACGCGTCCAGATTCTCTCTTCTCTGCTGGTACAAAATTTGCCGGGCATTCCAGCGCTGGACCGCCTGATTATCCACGCCGTTCCGAAGCGCGTGGAGACGGACCTCTTCGACGGGAACATCTGGATCGATGAGGGAGATCTCGCGAAACAGTCTCAAGGACCACCGTATGCCCCCTCGGACGACCCAACAAAGCAATAGGCCTCGAGTCTCAGATAGAACCTATGGTTGGTCATCGCCACCGCACTGCTTGCAGGCGCCAGGAGGCGAATCTCATCGGCGCATGGGCTGCCTCCTTGGGTGCTAAGTGGGTTGGAGATGAAGATGCCAAGCCCCCCCTGCAGCTCGACCGTGCCATCACCTTTGCTCCCAGCAGAAAGGTGGTCGTGAGCGCGCTCTCAAGTTTGCGGAAGGGCGGAGTCGTGGCGATCAATGCAATCCATCTCGACCAGATGCCGACATTTGACTACGACACACTGCTCTGGGGAGAGCGACAGATACGCAGCGTGGCGAATATGACTCGAGATGACGCACGGGACTTTCTGAAGATCGCTCATGATCTCCATATCCGGCCGCAAGTCACGGTGTTCCCACTTGAAGAAGCAAGCAAGGCTCTTCAGGCGGTCAAGGAAGAAACCGGACGCGGATCCGCTGTGATTGTTCCTTGAACGAGTGCGACGCTCGATGGGTCTTTACCCCCGTGAGCAATAGAACACAATCTTTTCGCTTCGGCTCGACGAAATCGGGGATGCGCCCGCTTCTGTCTTGCGGCGAGGAGATCGTCATGTCCCACGCAACTGGCCCGCACTTCCATCCTACGAAGATTCTTCTATCGATTGATTTCAGTACTGATAGATCGGGCTCAAATCGCAGCGGATATAGTCGTGTCTGATTCATGGTGTCTCATTGCTCTCGACCTTAGCCAGCGATTGTGGGGCTTCTTGAAACTCTCCTCGCCATTTGCGGTAGCTCGTTTTAGAGCGGTCAGGCTTCGGAAGCTTGCTATTGACTGACAGGGACCGAATGCGGATGCCTGCGAGGAACCAAGGACAGGTCGACAGTCGTTATATAGATGAACAGCGCAGCCGCAATAAAGAAGACGGCAACCCAGAAGCGCCAATCGCGATGTGCGCGCTTCCAGTAGGGAGATCATTGTGACCGGTCCTGACATGCGGTCCGTTCTCGTGGTGCGGATGTGCTCTCTCACTCATTGGGTTCGCCGCATTCTTGATTGCATGTTCACTAGCTCCCGGAAAGAATTTTAGACTGCCACGGATAGGGGCTTGTCTTCCGGCACGGGAAGGACAGCATTGTTTGTTACAAGTTCGCCGTGGCCGTTTTTCTTCTCATGGCCCAGTCCCATGGTCAACGCTGTCATCCCGGCGAGACCGCCCAGTTGCATGGTTTCAATGGCGGAGCTGGGAACAATGACGATGGTGGAGTTTTGCTTCAAGCCTTCGTAGAGCATGTTCATGCCCCGCAGATGGAACGCGATGGGATCGTT
>JBDTLH010000033.1:0-3371 GCA_039934875.1 Acidobacteriaceae bacterium
ACCAGTTTCAAGAAACTTCAAACTATAGGAGCAACATGACCGAGATCGTCTCTATCCACGCGCGCGAAATCCTCGACTCCCGCGGCAATCCTACCGTCGAAGCCGACGTCCTTCTCGAAGGCGGAGCAGTAGGCCGTGCCGCCGTTCCCTCCGGTGCGTCCACCGGAGAGCACGAGGCGGTAGAGCTACGCGATGGTGATAAGGCGCACTATCTCGGCAAGGGAGTCCTCAAGGCTGTCGATAACATCGAGTCCGTCATCGCCCCCGCCCTCGCCGGCATGGACGCTACCGACCAGCGCCTCATCGATGGCAGCATGATCGGACTCGACGCCACCGAGAACAAATCCCGCTTGGGTGCGAACGCTATTCTCGCCGTCTCCATGGCGACCGCGCGCGCCGCCGCCAACGCCCTCAAACTCCCCCTCTACCGCTATCTCGGCGGAGTCAACGCCAACGTCCTTCCCTGCCCCATGATGAACATCTTGAATGGCGGCGTCCACGCCGACTCCAACGTTGATTTTCAGGAATTCATGGTCATGCCGGTTGGGGCGGAGACCTTCTCCGACGCGCTGCGCTGTGGCGTCGAAATCTTTCATAACCTCAAGGGCGTCCTCAAGAAGCGCGGATACTCGACCTCCGTCGGCGACGAAGGCGGCTTCGCGCCCTCTCTAAAATCGAGCGCCGAAGCCATCGAACTCATCCTTGAAGCCATCGAGCTCGCGGGATACGGCGCAGGAGAAGACGTCGGCATCGCCCTCGACCCCGCCGCCAGCGAGTTTTACGATAAGGAGCGCGGCCTATACATCTTCAAAAAATCCGACAAATCAGAACTCACCTCACAGCAGATGGCGCAATACTGGGCCGACTGGTCGAAGCAATACCCCATCCTCTCGATCGAAGACGGACTCGCCGAAGACGACTGGGAGGGCTGGCGCCACCTCACCGAACTCATCGGAGACCAGATTCAACTCGTCGGAGACGATCTCTTCGTCACCAACACCGACCGCCTCGCCCGCGGCATAGAAGAGGGATGCGCCAACTCCATTCTCATCAAGCTCAACCAGATCGGCACCATCAGCGAGACCCTCGACTGCATCGATATGGCGCTGCGCAACGGCTACTCCGCCGTCATCAGCCACCGCTCCGGAGAAACCGAAGACACCTTCATCGCCGACCTCGCCGTAGCCACCGGCACAGGACAAATCAAAACCGGCTCCGCCTGCCGCACCGACCGCATCGCCAAATACAACCAGCTCCTGCGCATCGAAGAAGAGCTAGGCCAAACCGGCCAATTTTTGGGGATTGATGCGCTCAATTATTCGGGGCCGATCGGGGCGTGACGAACACACATTCTGACATGGTCGGCGTTAACGGACCCCTGCCGCCCACCGTACCGGGATCGGTTGGAAGCTCTCCTTTGGCGGGGGCCTTTGACTTTGCAGAAACGCCAAAAACGTTGTCCTGGGTGGACAGCGTTCTTTTGCTGCCCGCCCAAAATTTATGCAGTTCCGATCACTTAAAAGTTGCGAGTTTATTCTGCCGGAAATCGCCGCACTTGAAATTTTCCGAGTTCCCATACCTCGACAACATAGTTCATCATTGACTCGGACTCGCTGCTATCTTCTCTCGCGAGTAAGTCAAGGACCACCGGCTCCAGTCTCGCCCGCTGTTCCTCTCGGGACAATCCACTTTGGCGCAACAGAATCAATCCGGAGTGAATCTGATCAGTGAATTCGATAAAATCGCGGACATTCGTGGTGACAACCGCAAAGTCATTTTGAAGCGCATACTCCCAGATAAACGCATCACTCTTGCCACCAAGCCCGCAGTGCACAATGGACAAAGCAAATACTCCGCAGTCGGCGAGTCTTCGGACTAGTGTCGGAGAAATGTGTTCATCCAGCAACAACTTCATGGGCGGATCAGGCCGCCTTGCGACGAAGTACGAGCGGCTGCTTCGGGCGCCCAGGACCAGGGCCAATGCGAGCATGAATCGCAGCAAAGTCCAGGTCTGCTTCACTCAACGCCGCATAGTCTTCCAGTATCTCCGAGCGATCCACTCGTTTGCGCAAAAGACCGACAATGTGTTCCAGTGGAATTCGAGTGCCGTCGAAGACAGGCTCTCCGCATAAAATTTCTGGCGCACTTACGATACGCCGAAGGCCTTCCTGATAGACCGCGAGATTGTGCGCCAATCCTTCACTCAAATTCTTACATTCAATGTGAACGTGCAGGTCACCTTCGTTAACAACGATATCTGTCCCGCTCTTCTGCCAACGCCCGCCTGCTGCCGATGTTCTGAAACCAGCTTTCGCAAAGCATCCTTGTCCTCGCGAGTGAGCGAGAATGGAAACTGGGCGATCAACTTCAAAAACAGGAGATCGCTAGGACGCACTTCATAGCGCGAGGCCTTGCCCACCTTTCGAGAACGCAGACGTATTGACCTCTTGTCGAGGGCTGTACGGACGACAGTCTCCGGTATTTCCGCAATGGCCGCCGCTTCTTTGAGAGAAAGACTCGATGTCATAAGCGCCTCGCCTATTTATCATACCCCAGGTAGTGTAATTTATGAGATAATCCTTTACGAGAACAGCGGTATCTGCCCGCGAGCCTGTTAAGCGGGCTAGCCGCCGCTCCCGTTTGCCCTCAAAAATTCGGCCTTGCCCGCAATTTGGCCTGACTAATGCCCTGAAACCGCATTCCAATAGGATTTCCCCGCACGAGAGTATATCCTTGCGGTGTCTCTGATAAGGGCCTTTGGTAACCTTCAGCGCGCCGCCTCTCGATGCAAGAACCCAAACATGCCGGTGAATACGCCGCCGGTCGCTCAAGATATCAGCGGCAGGCGTGTCGGCCGCTTCGTCATCCGCAAACTGCTCGGGGCCGGCGGGATGGGACAGGTGTATCTTGCCGAAGACACGACGCTCAAGCGCGATGTGGCGATCAAGCGCATGTCTCCGCGCGTCCGGCTGGACGACACCGAACGCCGCAGGTTCATCAAGGAGGCGCAGCGAGCGTCGTCGCTGAACCATCCTAACATCGCCGGCATCTACGACGTGATTGAAGAGCAGGACGAAGTTCTGCTGGTCATGGAATAAATCGAAGGGACCACGCTGCGCGAGCGCATCCGCCAGCCGAATGCGTTGAACATCGATGAGTTCCTGAGCATCGCCATCCAGTGCGCCGAAGGACTCGCCGCAGCCCACGCCACCGGCATTGTCCATGGAGACATCAAGCCCGAAAACCTCTTCAGTCGAAACGCTTCGGTCAAAAACGCCGCCTCCGCCGCCAATGCTGCCTCTGAACTGCCCAAGTCGATGACGTTGGCGGTGCTGCCCATCGAAGCGCCAGCGTCCGACCCCAAACTGGCT
>JBDTLH010000034.1:0-6336 GCA_039934875.1 Acidobacteriaceae bacterium
AGCAGCAGATGTTCGCTTTCGATATAGGGCGATCCATACTGGCTTGCCTCATATCTGGCAAAGAAGATCACGCGACGCGCCTTCTCGGTATATCGCTCGAACATGGAATCGCTGCGCCTCCGGCGAACGAACCACGATAGCACCACGCGGGATCCTATAGCTTCCTGCTCGCAGTTGGCCCCAAAGGACTACGAAACGGCGATGCTTAACCTGATTTGCTTAACTACAGGCTAATACTATGTCTCGACAAAATTCAGGCACAACTTGCGATCGCTTGAGCGCAAGTTGATGGGCCTATAGCCTTCAGAAATACCCTTTCCTATTGGAGGCCATTCTTTGCAAACCGTTTGCTCAAAGCTAATCACGTCATTGATCACCTTAGCTCTGTCCCTGGGAGTTGCGGCGATGACGGCGTGCGGCGGGTCCCCTTCCGCGCCCAAGGCGGAAGCCGCCAGCCGCGCCGCGCCGCCCGCTACGACGCAGGCAGAGGCGCCAAGCAGTCCCGCGCCGAGTAGCCCGCCGAGCAACCCCACTCCCGCGCCACCAAGCCCCGCACCGCCAAGCCAGCCCCCTACCTTCGCCCAGATTCAAGACATGGCCGGATGGAGCTGGTGCACGGCGAAGAGGAATGGCGCGCCATGTGCCAGTGGACGCGGCAATGCAACTTCGAGTCTCGCGCCTAAACAGGCGGACCCATCGCTCAGCGGAGCGTCAGCGGCCTTCACCCTCGGCGGCAACACGCCTTATTCGAATGCGCTGTGGTGGAAGACGCTCAGCACCGACACCTCTCCCACACACTTCACCTATGATCTGAATTTCATGATCGACAATCCGGGCGCGGCGCAGGCGCTTGAATTCGACACCAACCAGGCGATCGGCGCCAACCGTTACACCTGGGGGACGGAATGCAATTACCGCGGCACCGGCAAATGGGACATCTGGAATGATGAGACCGAGCAATGGGAGGCGACCAGCGTCCCCTGCCCCGAGGTTTCCGCGAACCAGTGGCACCACCTTACCTGGCAATTCGAGCGCGTTGGCACACAGGTGCATTACATCAGCGTCACGCTCGATGGCAAGACATCGAAGGTGGACGCCTACCGTAACTATCAGACCGGCGTCGGCGGCAATGGGTATGATGTCGCACTGCAACTCGACGGCGATTTTCAGCAGAGCCCTTACAAAGTTTGGCTCGATAAAGTCAACCTGACTGCCTGGTAATCCGGCACGCGCGCTCCCATGCAATAGGATTATCCGCATGAGCGCGTCGCCCTACCCTTATCCGAAGTTCATGTTGAAAGAGATCGCCGAGCAGCCGGACGCCATCCGGCGCACGATCGAGGCCCATCTCTCCGGCCAGGCGCTTGCCCCGGTATTCGATGCATTGCGCATGGCCACGAAGCTCGTGATTGCCGCCAGTGGCTCGAGCCGGCACGCTGGATTGGCAGGCGAAATCATGATTGAAGACCTCAGCGACATCGCCTGCGACGTGGAGTATTCGAGCGAATACAGCTACCGCCGGCCGCGCGTCTCCACGCATTACGTGATAATGGTGATCACGCAATCAGGCGAAACGGCGGACACATTGGCCGCGCTGCGCGAGGCGACCAGCCGCGGAGCGCGCACCATCGCGATCGCCAACGTCGAACACTCCACGATTGTCCGCGAAGCCACGGCTGAATATCTCACCTATGCGGGGGTAGAGGTCGCCATTCCCGCTACCAAGAGTTTTACCGCGCAGCTCGCCGCGCTGCACAGCTTCGCGCTGCGGTTGGCGACGATCCGCAAATCGCTGCCGGCGGAAGAGATTGCGCGCCGCCTTGCACTTCTCACTGAGGTTCCGCGCGCGATTGAAGGCTCGCTCGCCGCATGGGAGGAGCAGGCGAAGGCGGCGGCATTGGCGAATTTCGGCGCGAAACAATTCATCTTTCTAGGCCGGGGCATTCACTACGCGATTGCCCGCGAGGGCGCGCTTAAGCTCAAGGAGATCTCCTACGCGCACGCCGAAGCCTATCCCGCGGGAGAGCTGCGCCATGGGCCGCAGGCGCTCATCGATTCGTCGCTGCCGGTGGTACTGATCGCCACCCGCGACCGCAACGACGATGGGTCGGTGCTGCGTTATGAAAAGACGCTCGCCATCGCCCGCGAGATCAAAGAGCGCAAGGGACGGTTGATTGTCGTGGCCAATGAGGGCGACGAAGAGATCGCTTCCATCGCGGACCACGTAATGTCAGTGCCCGAGGCGTCCGAGCACTTGCTGCCGCTGCTGGAAGTAGTGCCTTTGCAATATTTCGCTTATCACATCGCCCACCTCAACGGACTCGATGTGGATAAGCCGCGTAGCCTGGTGAAGGCCGTGCTGACGGAATAAACTGGCCGAGGGCTGTTGGTCACGAGTCACGGGCCACGGACTTAAAGCGCCCAAGCCCGCGACTCGCGACTTCGTGACCACCGGGGCGACAAAACCAGCGTGATATACTACTTAAGTCTGCGCCTTGCAGCTATTTCCTGGAGGACCCATCGATAAGCGGTTTATACGCACCAACGAACGGATTCGCGCCCGCGAAATCCGTGTGATCGACAATGAAGGCAACCAGCTCGGCGTCATGGCGCCCTTTGACGCGCTGAAAGTGGCCCGCGAGCGTGGCTTGGATCTGGTTGAAATCTCCCCCACTGCCCAGCCGCCGGTCTGTAAGATCCAGGATTTCGGCAAGTGGATGTATGAGAAGGAAAAGTCAGAGCGCTCCGCCAAGAAGAACCAGAAGACCTTCGTGCTCAAAGAGGTCAAGTTCCGCATCAACGTGGACGAGCATGATTACAATTTCAAGAAGAACCACGTGATCCGCTTCCTTGAAGAGGGCGACAAGGTAAAGGCCACCATCTTCTTTCGCGGGCGCGAGATGACGCACACCAATTTAGGGCGCCAAATACTCGATCGCCTGCTCAATGAATTGGGTGACAAAGCACTGGTGGAGTTCCGGCCGCGGATGGAAGGCAACACCCTGCACGCGATTCTGGCTCCGCCGAAGGTCTATCCCCCGCAGCCGAAAGCTAAGGCTCCCAAACCAGAAGCAAAACCAGCGCAACCGAAGCCCGCGCAGTCCGCCAGCGAGACCCATCCCGCCGATCAACAACGGGAACAGGAACAGGAACAGGTAAAAAGCTAATTTAGATCAACACGTTTCCGCGCCCGCCTGATCAGGTGGGCGTTGCTCATATTGTAAAACTACGCCGACTTGCGCAAATCGTCATCCCGGTCTTTGCGGCTATCTATTCTCGCATCCGGACGCATTGAGCCCGGCTCAATGTGTTCGTTACGATCTACCTTCCGCCGCAGGGAGACGATCAGATACCAGACGACGAAAGCAATGATGATCCCGGTCAATACCCACCAAATTGAATTCATAATACTGATTTAGATGTCGAATCCTGAGCTGGCGGTACGTGAATAGCGAATTACTGGTTGCCCGCCGGAGCGTCTTGTTGAAACACGAGTTCACCCACCGGATGCTGGATTTCTTCCATCCTCCTGCCGCGAAGCGAAATCACGCGAAAATCAAACCGGGCGTTCGGGCAATCATCCATAATCTCCAGCTCGCGGTCATAGATCTCCCGCTCCAGCGCGAAGTCCTTCTCCGGGACAACGATGAACACGCCCAGTTCCCCACGCCCTTCCTGCACAAAAATGCTCTGCACCTTCGCAACCTGCGAAAGCCGTTGCCGGATCACCGCAATCTCGTTTCTACAAACGGGAACCGTTGCCATACAAGATAATCATACCTTGTTCCTTCAGATCGAACCCGACCCCGCTCGACCAATCCCGCTCACCTCTGCTAAACTGTTGATTCCGGACAGTCTGGCGATTCGCCTCTGTGCGGCATCTGAAAGAGACCCAATGTATAAGCTGAAGACGCACTCCGGCGCAGCCAAGCGTTTTAAGAAGACCGGCACGGGCAAGGTCAAGCGCGCGCACGCCTTCATGCGGCACATCCTCACCTCGAAATCCTCGAAACTCAAGCGCAAGCTCGATCTGAGCACGCTGGTGTCGAAGGCTGACGAGGCGAAGGTGAAGCGCATGATTCCGTATTAGAACCAGCTGTAGGTTTCAGGGTTTAGGTTCTCAGGAAAGCTTAAGACCTTGACCGAACCTGCTCTATCGAGTCTGGCAATGTACCAGACGCAAGGCGTGTGAAGAGGTCCAACCTACCTCCAGCCGCTATAACCGAAGTGCTCCCCTGATCTTGGTTTCAAACAAGCTCAGGACGTGGGTGCCACTCAAAAAAGGACAGCAACATGGCTCGTGTAAAACGTGGCAATAAGCGGCGCGAATATCGCAAGAAGATACTTAAACGCGCCTCGGGATACTTCCTCACGAAATCCAAGCTCTATCAGGCAGCCGAAGAGGCCGTCGAACGCGGTCTTAAGTTCGCCTATCGCGGACGCCGCGAAAAGAAGCGCCAGTTCCGCTCGCTATGGATCGTGCGCATCAACGCCGCCTGCCATCTGCCGGCGAATGAGATCAGCTATTCCCTCTTCATCAACGGTTTGAAGAAGAGCGGCATCGAGCTCGACCGCAAGGTGCTCTCCGATCTCGCGGTCAACGACCCCGCTGGATTTACCAGTCTGGTCACGATTGTCAAAGCCGCTGCCGAAACCAAGAAAGCCGCGTAACACTCTACACGGTTCGACTGCTATCAAGGGCGCGGCTTCGGCCGTGCCCCTTTTGTGTAGTAAGGCAAGCTATCAGCCATCAGCTATCAGCTTTTCATTTTCAGCTTCCGTCCAAAATTTGCAGTGGGTCCCAGCACAAAAGCGAGTCCCGGCGTAAACCAGTCCCGTAGGGACGGAATAGCTTAGCCCAGCATGTCAGTGCTGGGTAGAACGCGATGAGAAGAGGAGTCCCGTAGGGACGGCATTACGAGGAGACGCAGTTGAGATCGAACATCCTTCCAGACCTGGACCCGAATGACTTAACTTCATATTTCAACAATACTCTGACCAAGTTCAGAGACGAAACGACAGATCTGATCAATCTTGACGGTTTGACCCCGCAGAACGTCGAGACGTTCCGGCTCCGCTGGGCTGGATCGAAAAACGGGGCCCGCACTCAACTCGCCGAACTCCTTAAATCGCTACCCAAAGATAAGAAGCGCGATTTCGGGTCAAGAATGAATGGTGTTCTCGGGGAAATTGAAGAAACTATTGAGAGATTGAGAAGCAAGGCGAGTCAAACCTCCTCCACCACCGCCATTCCCCTTGACATCACCCTTCCCGGCGCGCCGCGCCGTCTCGGCGCAGAGCATCCGGTGATCAAGACCATGCACGAGGTGACGGATGTATTCCGCAGGATGGGATATTCGGTCGCCACCGGCCCCGAAATAGAGACCGATTATTACAATTTCGAGGCACTTAATTTTCCGCCCAATCACCCCGCGCGCGACACGCAAGACACGCTGATCGTGGCCGCGCAAAGCTCGAAGCAATTGCGCGAGCGCCTGCTGCTGCGCACCCACACTTCGCCGGTGCAGATCCGCAGCATGGAGGCGCAAAGGCCGCCGGTGCGCGTGGTCTGTCCCGGCAAGGTGCATCGCAATGATGCTGCCGATGCGACCCATTCGCCCATCTTCCATCAGGTGGAAGGGCTGGCTGTCGATGAGGACATCACCTTCTGCGATCTCAAAGGCACGCTCGGCCATGCGATGAAGATGCTGTTTGGCTCGTCGGTGAAGACGCGCTTTTATCCCTCATTCTTTCCTTTTACCGAGCCGAGCGCGGACGTGCAGATATCCTGCCCCTTCTGCGGAGGCAAGGGCTGCCGCCCGTGCAAGCAGTCGGGATGGATCGAGTTGCTGGGCTGCGGCATGGTTGATCCGGCGGTCTTCGGATTTGTGGATTACGATCCGGACAAAGTCAGCGGCTTCGCCTTCGGCATGGGGGTCGAGCGCATTGCGATGATGAAGTATGGGATAGACGATATTCAGCTTTTTTATTCCGGAGATGTGCGTTTTCTGGAGCAGTTTGGCTGAGTAGAGCTGCCGGCTACCTGCTGCTGGCTACTGGCGGCTGGCGGCTGGTTCACGGTTGTGGCTATCAGTTGCGGTTTGTTTTTGATCTCCGTAGGTGCGGTAGATCACCGCAGGCGGGCCATGCAGGCGGCGGCCTGGCGCTGGTGGAGGGCGCGGAGGGGGTCGAAGTTGACGCCGGTGCTAACCCATTGGTTGATGCCGACGGTGCATTCGGGGGAGCTGGGGTCATTGCAATCGCATTCGGGGTCGTCGCATTGCAGGTCGTCGAGGGTGTTGCCGAGGTCGTCGAGGACGACTTCTTCGGCCATTT